>JAWVYK010000179.1:0-5989 GCA_033722755.1 Rhodovibrionaceae bacterium
GGCGCAATCTGGCCGATTCCATGGCCTATGTCGCCGCCGACCCCGAGGAGGTGGCCACGCAGGACTTGCGCGCCGCCGTGCCTGTGCCGTCGCGTGAATTCCTGCGCGGAGAAGACGTGCGGTTTTACGATACCGGCCGTTTCCGCGTGGAAGCGCGGCTCAGCCAGCTTACCGTGTATGACAAGGCCACGGGATTGGAAGCGACGCTCGTGCCGGATCACAACGGGCTCGGCGTGCTGTCCGACGACGGCGCGATGCTCCATTACGCCGAAGAGCCCGGCCCATCCATCTTGGAGCTGTCCGATGGAACGCGCGTTTTCTTCCCTCACGACGTGACGCAGCGCGGCTGGATCATAAAGGATGTACTTGGCGTGGCCTTCGCAGGAGCCGACCCCGTCGTTCGCGTGGTCACGGAAAAGTTCGCAGACATCATTCTACGCGACGTGCGAGCCCACCATACGTGGGAAAGCGTCATGGAGCTGGGGGAATAAACGCTCGGGCGGGCGGGAAAACCGTGCGCGATTTTTCGACCGCATATTCGCAGCCCGTAGGAGCAGCGGCCATTTCCGCGTGCCTATCTGCGGCCCTGGCCCGCGCCGAAATACGGCAAATTGATACAAAACTTGTCTGGTTCCCCCGGCGGCGGATTGGCCTAATAGGCCCAAATCCGCAATCCGGGGGAGCGCGGGCGCGATGAACGACGGCTTCTTGGGCAAGATGATGAACGGGCTGCAGGACCGGCTGCAGGACGCCGCGCCCGAATTGGGCCAATACGCGCAGTCCCGGATGGGCGGCGGCTCCAAGGCACAGAATGCCGCCGCTTTCGGCAATTTGATTGGCGCCCTTTTCCCCGGCGCGCCCGGCGGCGGGACTATTGGCGGCATGGTCGCCGGCGGACTTCTCGCCGTCGACGGGCTGGACAACGGCAAGAGCGCGGGTGCAATGGCGCAGCCCTTCGCCATTCTCGCCGCCTCGCTGATGCAGTTTTTCGGCGCGCGCAAGGCGGAGAAGGCGGAGGCGCAACAACAAGAGCAGGCCGCCGCCTGGGCCGCCGCGGTCGCACCGCGCAATCAGGCGGACCAACAGGCTCTGGCCACGACCGTGAAAGCCGCCGCCGGCGACCTCTCGCAGATCGTGGCGCAGCCGCTGCAGGCGGCGCCGCGAATTGAGGTGGATGGGCAGCCGGCCTCCCAGAGCTTCCAAAGCGGGCTCTATCGCTACGATCTGCGTGACGACGGCTCTCTCTACGTCTTCGACAAGGCGAGCGGCGACAGCATGACGATCGAGACCAAGGGCGACGAGGTTTCGATGGAAAACGGCGGCGAGCAGAATGTCTTCGCGCTGAATGGAAAACCGGCGGCCATCGGGCTGCTCGACGACACCTTTCTCGTCATGCGGCCCGCCGCTGACGGGAACGTCGAGATGAGCGTCTGGAAACGCGACGGCGTCGTCGCTTTCGAGCCCGACGGCGGCTCCCAGGTCGAGGGCGCGGACTCCGCCGCCCACGACCGCTTCGCACAGACACTCACGCAGGCGATGGAGTCCGGGCGCATGATGGATCTTGCGGCCGAGCAAGCCCGAGCCGCGGCCCCACAGCAGACGGCGCAAACAGGGTCGGACTAGGGCGCGCAGGCGGGCACGTTCAACGTCAGCGCAACGAGGAAGTTTGTGGTCTAGCCCATGTCCGATCCCCTGAAGCCTCTGGGCGACGCTGCCCGCACCTACATCAACGAGAGTCCCAAGGAGGGGCGGCAGAACCAGGAATTCAATGAGTTGCTTGAGCAACTGGCGGGGCCTCTGGAGCGCCGGGAGGTCACGCCTGGGCAAGCCGAAGTGCTGGCAGTGGAAATGAGGGAAATCGCGCTTGCGCAATTAAGCGGGCAAGGCGCACAGACGTACGACTTGGCCGTGCAAATGCGGGACTTGGCCGACACCGCGGAATACTTTGCGATGTCCGCTGGCCAGTCCCCGGACCCGTCGCTCCGCGCCGTTCCTGGCTACGATCTTCCCTCGGAAGAATCCGAGCGCGCCGGCGAGCTTTACGACACCGGACGGTTTCGGCTGGAAACCACGCAGACCAGCGGGTCCCTGAAAGTCTACGACAAGGCCACGGGCGCCGAAGTTGCGGTCCAGTTTCTTGCGTCGGAAGAAGAGGCAGGGACCGCTCGGATGCTGGTGAAAACGGACGCCAAGGTGGCTGGGCTTTCCACCTTTGCATCGATCCAAGGCGATTATCCCCTGACGCTCGAACTACCCGACGGCGGCCGCATACTCCTCCAGGAGAGCGGGGCCTTTCGGATCGCAAAGGACGGCCGGTCCGTCAATCCTGCTCCTGGGGCCGAGGGCCAGATCAGCGAGAATGCTCAGGTGCCCGAATCCAATGGGCCAGAGTGGCTCAGTTCGGTGGTGACCTGGGAAGGCATCCAGTTGCTGATGGAGCTGGGCTATCAAGGGAATACGACGGTCAAAGAAATTCACGTGGGGATTAGGTTGAACGAATCGTTGCAAGACGGAGACGGGGATTCGGCGTAGCCTTTTTCGCGCTCATCAGTCGGGATTAAGCGCGAATCCATCGACTTCCGAGGTGAGGCAGGGCTAGTCTCTCCGCCCGGTCCGGAGCATTGCAGTCTGCACGCAAGGACCGAGCGGGGAGGGCAGGCGATGTTCCAGACGGACCTACTGCAGGACAGGCGCATTCTGGTGACCGGCGGCGGCTCGGGCCTCGGCAAGTCCATGGGCCGGCGCTTCCTGGAACTGGGCGCGAAGCTGGTGATCTGCGGGCGGCGCGCGGAGGTGCTGGCGGAAACCGCCGCCGAATTCGACGCCGACTTCCCCGGGCGCACGGAGCGGCACAGCTGCGACATCCGCGACCCCGGCGCCATCGAGGCGATGATGGCCGAGATCTGGGCGAACGGGCCGCTGGACGCGCTGGTCAACAACGCCGCCGGCAACTTCCTGGCGCGGGCCGAGGAGCTCTCGCCGCGCGGGCTGGACGCGGTGCTCTCCATCGTCGCGAACGGCACGGCCTATGTGACGCTGGCCGCCGGCAAGCGCTGGATCGCGGACGGACGGGGCGGCACGGTGCTTTCCATTGTCGCCACCTACGCCTCGACCGGCTCGCCCTACGTGCTGCCCTCGGCCATGGGCAAGGCCGCGGTGCGCGCCATGACGCAGTCGCTGGCCGCGGAGTGGGGCGGCAAGGGCGTGCGGTTGAACGCCATCGCGCCCGGCCCCTTCCCGACGGAGGGCGCGTGGTCCCGCCTGGTGCCGAACGAGGAGCTGTCGCAGGCCTGGCGCGCGCGCATTCCGCTTGGCCGCTTCGGCGAGCACGGCGAGCTGGCGGACCTGGCCGCATTCCTGCTGTCCGACGGCTCGGCCTACATCAACGGCGAGACGGTCACCATCGACGGCGGCGAGTGGCTGAAGGGCGCGGGACAATTCTCGCTGATGGAAAACCTTACCGAGGACGAGTGGGAGCGGATGAAACCCCGCAAGAAATAGCGGGTCTTGATACGATTGCCTGGCGTCGCCAGCGATTGAAAGCGTCACGGAGCCAGCGTAGGCTCGCGCCCATGCCACTCGACGAAACCAAAACAGGCGAAGCGCGATGGGTGCACTCCACCTGTCCGCACGACTGCCCCAGCACCTGCGCGCTGGAGGTGGAGCGGCTGTCGCCCACGCGCATCGGCAAGGTGCGCGGCGCCCGCGACATGCCTTATACCGCGGGCGTGATCTGCGCCAAGGTCGCCCGCTATGCCGAGCGCGTGCACCATCCCGACCGGCTGATGCAGCCCTTGAAGCGCGTCGGCGAGAAGGGCGTGGGCATCGACGCCTTCCGGCCGGTCTCCTGGGACGAAGCGCTCGACGAGGTCGCATCGCGCTTCCTTGAAGCCGAGCAAAAACACGGTGCGGAGGCCGTCTGGCCCTATTTCTACGCCGGCACCATGGGCCACGTGCAGCGCGACGGCATCGAGCGCCTGCGCCATGTCAAAGGCTATTCCCGCCAGTGGTCGACGATCTGCACCACGCTCGCCGAATCAGGCTGGATGGCCGGCGTCGGCGCGAAAAAGGGCGTGGACGCCCGCGAGATCGAGAAAAGCGACCTGGTCGTCGTCTGGGGCGGCAACCCGGTCTCCACGCAGGTCAACGTGATGACCTGGATCGCCAAGGCCCGCAAGCAGCGCGGGGCCAAGCTGGTCGTCGTCGACCCCTACCGCACCGGCACGGCGCAGCAGGCGGACATGCACCTCATGGTCCGCCCGGGCACCGACGGCGCGCTGGCCGCGGCGGTCATCCACATCCTGCTGCGCGACGGTCACGCCGACCGCGCCTACATGGCCCGCCACACCAACTGGGACGACGAGGCCGAGGCGCATTTTCAGGCCACGACGCCCGCCTGGGCGGCGGAGGTCACCGGCCTGCCGGAGGCCGAGATCGAGGCCTTTGCCGCGCTCTATGGCAAGACTCAGCGCAGCTATATCCGGGTCGGCTATGGCTTCTCGCGCTCGCGCAACGGCTCGGCCAACGTGCACGCGGTCTCCTGCCTTCCTTCGGTCACCGGCGCTTGGCAATACGAGGGTGGCGGCGCGCTCTGGGGCAACGGGGTCATCTACAACCTCGACAAGACGCTGATCGAGGGGCTCGACCGGCTCGACCGCTCCGTGCGCAAGCTGGACCAATCGCGCTTCGGTCCCGTCCTGTGTCACGACCCGCGGGACATCGGCGACGGCCCGCCGGTCACCACCCTTCTGATCCAGAATACCAACCCCATGGCCGTCTGCCCGGACACCAACCTGGTGCGCAAGGGCATGGCGCGCGACGACCTGTTCACCTGCGTGCACGAGCAGTTCATGACCGAGACCGCGGCCATGGCCGACATCGTGCTGCCGGCGACCAGCTTCCTGGAGCACGACGACTACTACACCGCCAGCGGTCACACCTTCCTGCAGGTGGCGCCGGCGGTGATCGAGCCGCCGGGCGAATGCCGCTCGAACCACGACGTGCACTGCGCGCTGGCGGCCCGCGTGGGCGCCGAGCACCCGGGCTTCGACATGAGCGCGTGGGAGCTGATCGACGCCACCTTCCGCGCCTCCGGGCATCCGGGCGCCGACGAGGTGGCGGAGACCGGCTGGCACGACTGCTCCGAGGATTTCGACACCGCGCATTTCCTGAACGGCTTTCCGCAGCCCGACGGGCTCTTCCATTTCCGGGCGGACTGGGCGGCCGTCGGCAACGACGCCCAGGGCATGCCGCCGCTTCCCGGCTACTGGCCATCGGTCGAGGAGGCGGACGAGGCGCATCCCTTCCGCCTGGTGGCCGCGCCGGCGCGCAGCTACCTGAACACGACCTTCACCGAGACGCCGGGCTCGCAGAAGCGCGAGCAGCGGCCCACGGTGCTGATCCATCCGCAGGCGCTGGCGGATTTGGGTCTGGCGGACGGCGCGCGCGTGCGTCTCGGCAACCGGCGCGGCACGGTGGTGCTGCACGCGCAGGCCTTCGACGGCGTGCAGCCCGGGGTCGTGGTCGTCGAATCCATCTGGCCGAATGCCGCCTTCGAGGAAGGCGTGGGCATCAATGCGCTGACCAGTGCCGATGCCGGCGCACCGCGTGGCGGGGCGGTGTTCCACGATACTGCGATCTGGATCGAATCGCCGTAATCGGCTAGCCAGTGAGTATGGACAACGCCTCGATTCGTTACACCGCAGGGCCCGGGAAACTGCAGCGGCAAAAGCCGCATGTGATCGCCTTCGGCAACGAGAAGGGCGGCTCGGGCAAATCCACGTCGGCCATGCACGTGGTGATCGCGCTGATGAAGCGCGGCTTCGAGGTCGGCTCGGTCGACCTGGATGCGCGCCAGGGCACGCTCTCGCGCATGGCGGAGAACCGCGAGATTTTCGCGCGCGAGAGCGGCCTCAGGCTGAAACTGGCGCGCCACCACCGGGTCTATCAGGCCAAGGCGGAGACCCTGGAGGCCTGCATGGCCCAGGAC
>JAWVYK010000180.1:0-5931 GCA_033722755.1 Rhodovibrionaceae bacterium
CGCAGACGAAATCCTCGCCGACATCCGCGCGCGCACTGCCGACCTCGCCGGCATCCGCGTGGAGCCGCGCAAGCAGGAGGCAGGCCCGCCCGTGGGCAAGCCGGTCCAGGTCGAGCTCGCCTCGCGCCATCCCGAGCTGCTCGAACCGGCCGTCGACAAGGTCCTGGCCGCCATGGACGACATTGGCGGCTTCGTCGACGTCGAGGACGGCCGCCCGGTGGCCGGAATCGAGTGGGAACTGACCGTGGACCGGCCACAAGCCGCCAAGTTCGGCGCCGACGTGACGACCATCGGAAACTACGTGCGCATGCTGACGAACGGCATGAAGCTCGGGGAATACCGGCCCAACGATTCAGCGGAGGAAATCGATATCGTCGCGCGACTGCCGCGCGAGGACCGTACGATCGATCAGCTCGACCGCATCCGCATGCAGACCGAAGTCGGGCTTGTGCCGATCTCCAATTTCGTCGACCGCCAGGCCAAGCAAAAAGTCACGATGCTGCGCCGCGTAGACGGCAAGCGCACCATGACCGTACGCTCCGAGGTCGCACCGGGCTTGCTGGCCGACAACCAGGTTCAGGCGCTGAAAGCGGCGCTCTCCACCGCAACGTTCGATCCGCGGGTGGATATCGCCTTCAAGGGCGAGGACGAAGAGCAGGCCGCCGCGCAGGCGTTCCTCTTCAAAGCCTTCGCGGTGGCGCTTTTCCTGATGGCCATCATCCTGGTTACGCAGTTCAATTCCTTCTACAGCGCCTTTCTCATCCTCTCCGCCGTGGTCATGTCCACCATCGGCGTGCTGATCGGCCTGCTCGTCACAAATCAACCCTTCGGCGTTGTCATGTCGGGCATCGGGGTGATCGCGCTGGCCGGCATCGTGGTGAACAACAACATCGTGCTGATCGACACCTACGACCGGCTGAAGCAGACCGCCGACGATCCCATGCAGGCGATTCTGCGCACCGGCGCGCAGCGCCTTCGCCCCGTGCTGCTGACGACGGTGACGACGATCCTCGGCCTGATGCCGATGGTCCTGGCGGTCAATGTCGACTTCCTCACGCGCTCGGTGCAGGTGGGCGCGCCCTCGACCCAGTGGTGGATTCAGCTTTCCACGGCCATCGTCTTCGGGCTTTCCTTCGCGACCGTGCTGACCCTGGTCGTGACGCCGTCGGCTCTCATGCTGAAGGTCAACGCGGGCGACTGGCTCCGCCGCCGGCGCGCGCGCAAACCGGCCGACAAGCCCGCCGGGCCACCAAAGCCGGCGGCGGAATTGCCGGAGGCTGCGGAATAGCGGCGCCTTACTGGCTGGGAACCAGGAAAATCTGGCCCGGATAGATGAGGTCGGGATCTTCGATCTGGTCGATATTGGCCCGGTAGATCGCCGTATAGCGCAAGCCTTGGCCATAGGCCGAACGGGCGATCACCCAAAGCGAGTTGCCCGGCTGAACCACGACCATGCGGTCGCCGCCCGGCTCCCGCGCGAGCTGCGCCCGGGCAAAGGGAATTTCAACCTGAGCCAGCAAGGTGCCGTCCGCGGCGCGCTGCTCGACCCGCAGACGGTGCAGCCCAGGCGGCACGCGCTCGTCCGGACGCACGATCCAGCGACCTTCCGGGCCAACCTCGCTCTCGCCGAAGACCTCGTTGTCGAGGAAGACGACAATCCGCGCGCCGGGTTCGCCCTTGCCGGCCAGGACGACGCGTCCGTTTTCGTCGTAGTCGACCGTCTGCAGCACCAGATCCTTGTCGGACACACCGGTCCCACCCGGCGCCTGCAGCACGCGGCTGGCATCGTCGCTGTCGCGCGGCACCACGACCGCCAGAACCTCGTTTTGGTCCTCCGGCTGCTCGTCCTTGGCCGCGTCGCCCGCGCCGCCGGACGCGGCTTCGCCGGCATCTTGTCCGGCATCTTGTCCGGCATCCTTGTCCTGCTCTCCTGCGCTGGCCACGCGCGGAGCCTCCGGCACCACGATCACCACCTCGTTGTCCGAGATCTGTTTTTCGCCCTCTGGCGAGTTGGATTCGAGCCCCAGCCGATGCGTGCCGGGTTCAAGCGGCTCCTCGGTGATGACCACCCACTCGCCGCGCTGGTCGCTGCGGGCCTTGCCGATCACCTCGCCGTCGTCCATGACCGACACATCGCTGTTGGGCTCCGCGCGGCCGGCGATCACCGCATCGCCAGTCGGCTCCACCCGCACGACGTCGAAGCTCGGCTTGACCGGCTGCTCCTGCGCGGCCTCGCTAGCCTCGGCCTCTTCGCCGGTCGTGACGCGCGCCTGCTGTTGAGGTTGTCCTTCATCGCCGCTGCTGGCGGTGGCGCCGTCCGGTGCGTCGGCGGCTCCGCCGCCGGCCGATGCGGCTTCGGCCGGCTCTGCCTGGGACTCCTGCCCCGCGGCGGAGGTCTCCGGCGCCTCGGGTGAATCCGGCGCGCCTTCGCCTTCGCTCTGCCCGGACGATGCAGTGTCCGAGGCGCTCTCATCCGTCTGGATCGCGGTTCCCGTCGTCCCCGCCTCCTCGGGATCGCCGGCAAAGTAAAATCCGGCCGCCACGCTGGCAGCAGCGACGAGAATCGCAAGAATGATCGAAAACCGATTCATATCAAAGCCCGCCCCACACCTTATATGCGAAAGTAGCCCGCCGTGGGATCGCGCGCAACGCCATTGCACGAAATCCCTAAGGGTGGCCGCTAGCTCTCGCCGGACGTTCGAGCGCAGGTTTACTCTGTCGGGCCAAGCCCACACTATGTTACCTAGCGATGCGATCTTGCGCCGATGACCCGGCGCCCGGGTGCGCGAAGCACCGGTCCCCGCGACCTTTATCGACGGAACGCCTCGGCATGACCGAACTGCAAAGCCTGTGCGTCTACTGCGGCTCGTCCAGCGACGTCGATCCGGTGCATCTGGACAACGCGCGCGCGCTCGGCCGCATGGCCGCCGAACGCGGCGTCGGCATCGTGTTTGGCGGCGGACGCGTGGGACTCATGGGCGTGCTGGCCGACGCCTGCATGGCCGCGGGGGGCCGCGTCATCGGCATCATCCCGCGCGATCTCGACGACCGCGAGGTCGGCCACCGCGACGTGAGCGAACTGGAAATCGTCGACAGTATGCACGTTCGCAAGATGCGCATGTTTCACCGCTCCGACGCGTTCTGCGTACTGCCCGGCGGGCTGGGCACGCTGGATGAGGCCTTCGAGATCATCACCTGGCGCCAGTTGGGTTTCCACGACAAGCCGATCGTGCTTTTCAACCTGGCCGGCTACTGGAATCCCTTGCTGGCGCTGATCGATCATCAGATCGCCGAGGGCTACGTGCGGCCGCAGCACCGCGACCTCTTCGAAGTGGTGGAGGCGCCCGAAGCCGTATTCGAAGCCGTCGCGCGCGCTCGTCCGCCTGCAAAGCCGGCGCGCACCGAACGCCTCTAGAAACGCCGGCGCCGGCCCGCGGCACGCGCTTGCGCGGGCGGGCCTGCCTGCCTATTGTGCGCGTGCGAAATAGCTGCGCGACCAACCGACCGCTGGAGGAACGGCAATGGCCAAGATCAAGGTCAAAAATCCCATCGTCGAACTCGACGGCGACGAGATGACGCGGATCATCTGGGCGATGATCAAGGAGCGCCTGATCGAACCCTATCTCGACGTGGATCTGAAATATTTCGACCTTTCGATCGAGCACCGTGACCAGACCGACGATCAGGTCACGGTCGACGCGGCCAACGCAATCAAAGAGCACGGGGTGGGCGTGAAATGCGCCACCATCACGCCCGACGAGGCCCGGGTGGAGGAGTTCAATCTGAAGAAGATGTGGCGCTCGCCCAACGGCACGATCCGCAACATCCTTGGGGGCACGGTCTTTCGCGAGCCGATCATCTGCGAGAACGTGCCCAGGCTCGTCCCCGGCTGGACGGAGCCCATCATCATCGGCCGTCACGCTTTTGGCGACCAGTATCGCGCCACCGATTTCAAGATACCGGGCAAGGGCAAGCTGACCATGACCTTCCACCCCGAGGATGGCGGCGAGCCGATCGAGCATGAGGTGCACGCTTTCGACGGGCCGGGCATTGCCATGGGCATGTACAACGTCGACGAGTCGATTCGCGGCTTCGCGCGGGCCTGCTTCAACTACGGTTTGGAGCGCGGCTATTCGGTCTACTTGTCGACCAAGAACACGATTCTCAAGGTCTACGACGGGCGCTTCAAGGACCTCTTCCAGGAGGTCTTCGACAACGAGTTCAAGGACAAGTTTGAGCAGAAAGACCTGACCTACGAGCACCGGCTGATCGACGATATGGTCGCCGCGGCCCTGAAGTGGTCTGGCGGCTATGTCTGGGCGTGCAAGAACTACGACGGCGACGTGCAGTCGGACACCGTCGCCCAGGGCTTCGGCTCACTTGGCCTGATGACCTCGGTGCTGATGACCCCCGACGGCAACACGGTAGAGGCCGAAGCCGCCCATGGGACGGTCACCCGCCACTACCGCCTGCACCAGCAGGGCAAGGAAACCTCGACGAACCCCATCGCCTCGATCTTCGCGTGGACCCGCGGCTTGCGGTTCCGCGGCGAGTTCGACGACACGCCCGAGGTGACCGAGTTTGCCGAAAAGCTGGAGCGCACCTGCATCGAAACCGTGGAATCCGGCGACATGACGAAGGATCTGGCGCTGCTGATCGGCCCCGATCAGGGCTGGCTGACCACGCAGCAGTTTTTTGCCAAGATCGACGAGAACCTGCAGAACAAGATGGCCTGACGAGGACACCCACCATGCGCCGCTTTCTAGCATTACTGACCATTTTTATTGGAGCCGTTATGAGCGAGAGCACTCCCGCCTCCGCCGAGCCTAAGCCCGAGAACGTGCTGATCATGGAAACCAGCAAAGGCACCGTGAAGATCGAGATGCTGCCGGACTTGGCGCCCAACCATGTCGAGCGCATCCGCGAGCTGACACGCCAGGGCTTCTACGACGGCGTCGTCTTCCACCGCGTCATCGATGGCTTCATGGCACAGACCGGCGACCCCACCGGAACGGGACGCGGCGGTTCGGGCCAGAACCTGGATGCGGAATTCTCCCGCGCGCCCTTCGAGCGAGGCTCCGTCGGCATGGCCCGCGCGCAAAATCCAGACAGCGCCGACAGCCAGTTCTTCATCATGTTCGCCTCCGCCCCGCACCTGAACGGGCAGTACACGCTCTGGGGCCAGGTGATCGATGGCATGGATGTCGTCGATTCCCTAAAAAAGGCGTCACAGAACAGCTCTGGCGGCATGGTTCGGGACCCGGACAAGATTGAGACGATGAAAGTTCAGGCCGACCTGAAGGACTGAGAACAACGGGTTCTCGAATGCCGCGAAAGGCCGGGTCTCGCTGAGCCCCGGCCTTTTTCGATTGCACCCGCACTTGCGGAACGGCCGGAAATTTCCCCAGGCTTTCAAGTATTCTGAAATCCAATATGATCGAGCCGGGCCCTCCCAACATCCGCAGGGGAATGTCATGGAAGTGAACTCCGAATCGCTCGATCAGATCATCGAGCTGATCACCACTTACGGGATGAGCGTGCTCGGCGGGCTCGTCATCCTGATCGTCGGCTGGATCGCCGCCAACTGGATCGGCAACCTCACGGGCCGCCTGCTCGGACGCAGCAAGCGCGTCGAGGCAACGCTGCGGGGCTTCCTGTCCAACCTGGTCAAGTACGCGATCCTCGCCTTCGTGATCATCGCCGTGCTGAACCAGTTCGGCGTGCAGACCACCAGCCTGATCGCGGTATTCGGCGCTGCCGGCCTCGCCATCGGCCTGGCACTGCAGGGAACGCTCTCCAACGTCGCGGCGGGGACCATGCTGATGCTCTTCCGCCCGATCAAGGTGGACCAGTACGTGGAGGTCGCCGGACAGGCGGGCACGGTGAAATCCATTTCGCTCTTCACCACGGAACTGGCGACGCCGGACAACG
>JAWVYK010000181.1:0-5898 GCA_033722755.1 Rhodovibrionaceae bacterium
GGCCCTACAACCTCGATTTCTACTGCCACGAAGGGCCGATGGCGCGCAGCGTGGGCGACTGCGGGCTGTTCCAGAACGTGATCGCGGGCCCGCATCCGCGCGATATCGCCTCGCTGAAACCCAAGCTGCGGATCCCCGAGACTTTTGGCGACATCGAGGGCTGGCGAATCGCCGTCTCGATGGACCTCGGCTACTTCCAGGTGGACGAAGAGGTCAGGCGGAACACCGAGGCCGCGCTCGACGTCTTTCGCGCGCTGGGCGCGACGGTCGAGCCCGTCGATCTCGGCTGGACGGAGGACTGCCTGAAAGCGGCGAAGAACTATCTGGGCCACCTGTTTGGCGCGCACATCGCCGAGACGCTTCGCGATCACCCCTCGGAGCTGACGGAATACGCGCGGGCCTTTGCCGAGTTCTCGCAGACCACCACGGCCGCCGATTTCATCTCGTCGCTGGCCCAGGCGGGCCGCATGTACGACACCCTGGGTCCCATACTGGAGCGTTACCGGCTGCTCGTCTGCCCGACGCTGGCCACGCCGTCCGTCAAGGCGGACCTGGACGTGCGAGCCGACGAGGTGCGCATCAACGGCCAGGACGTCGACCCGGTTATCGGCTGGTGCATGACCTATCCCTTCAACATGCTGAGCCGGCTGCCGGTGATGAGCGTGCCCAGCGGCTTTGCCGCAAGCGGCGTGCCGACGGGCATACAGATCGTCGGGCGCGCCTACGACGATGTCAGCGTGTTCCGCGCCGCGGCGGCCTACGAGGCCGGGGCCCCAGTTCTGGACTGGCAAGCGACGCAGCCCGCTTTCGGCGCCGCGAGACACGGCTGACGCCCGCCGCGTAGGCGCCGCCGCGAAGACAGCCATAAAGAGTTACCGCAATATTTTCAGATTTTTGAATAGCGGTTTCGATTTCTGAAAATATAATTCGATTATGTTTGATTGTTTCAAATGCGGCGGCGAAACCCGCGTGACCAAGGCGGTCTGCCGGAGATGCGGTCTCGGCTACGAGGGCGAGTTCGAGACGCCGCGCCTGGCGCGGCTCGGCGCGGCCGACCGGGCGCTCGTCGAGGCACTGATCATGAGCGCGGGAAACCTTTCGCGGGTAAGCGAGACGATGAACGTCAGCTACCCGACGCTGCGCAAACGTATGGACGCCCTGATCGACCGGCTCTCGGACCTGCGCCGCAGCGATGCCGAGCGCGTGGAGGGCATGCTCACGGCGGTCGAGAAGGGCGAGATGGATCCGGAAGCCGCCGCGCGGCTCATAGAGGAGATGGGCGGTGACGCATAACGAACGCATCGAACGCATGCTGTCGTCCGGCACGATCACCGAACGCCAGGCGGAGATGCTCCGCGACAGCCTCAGCCGGGGTGCTGGTTCCGTGCAAGCCGGGCCGCCACGGCGGCGCGGCCATCGCTGGGCTGTGGCCCTGGGACTGGTGGTTTTTCTGGCCGCGGCGGCGTGGCTGATCCTTGCCGGTCAGGGTCCGGACGGGGTGCAGGACGTATCGGAAACGCTCAATCAGCCGGGGGAGATCGGCGCGATGAACAAGAACCTTTCGACAGTGCTGGCGATTTTGATTCTGGCCATCCTGCCGCTCGTCCTATTCGTGTGGCTGTACAACGACCTCGTCTCCAAGGAGGAGAAGGTCTTCGAGGCCTGGGCGCAGACGGAAAGCAACTTCCAGCGCCGCGCCGACCTGGTGCCCGCGCTCGTCGATACGGTCTCGCGCTACCTGAAGCACGAACGCGAGACGCTGGGCGAGGTGACGGAGGCGCGCGGCCGCCCCGTCGAGGCCTTGGCCGAGGAACTCGACGCGCTGATCCGGGCGCAAAAGGAGGCGGCCGATTTGCTGCGCGAGCAGACCGGACGCCCGCCCGAGCAGGAGGCGCTGATGGACGAGTTGGCCTCGGCCGAACGACAGATGGGCCTGCGCCTGCGCGCGATCCTGGCGACCGCCGAGGATTATCCCGAACTGCGCTCCTCCGACCAGTTCCTGCAGTTGCAGGCGCAGATCGAGGGCACGGAAAATCGCATCAACGTGGCGCGCATGCGCTTCAACGAAGCCGTGCGCAGCTTCAACGGCGCTATTCGCAAGCTTCCCGGCAGCCTGATCGCCGGGCTCGGCAACTTCCAGCGCAAGGCCTATTTCCAGGCGGAGGAAGGCGGCGGCGATGCCCCGGACCTCGACTACGAGTAGGCCTCGCCGCCCCGGGCCAGGCCACATCGCGGCGGCGGTGGCGGTCTCGCTCGCCGCGGTGTTGGCCTATCAACTGCTCGTTTCGCTTCTGCCCGAGCCCGTTCAGCCGACGCTGGTGCGCGACGACGCCAAGCTGCTGGCGCCCGTGGAGCGGCGGAAACTGGCGGAATTCCATCGCTACCTGCTGAGCGACCACGATGTCGACTACCGCGTCGTGACGGCTGCCGGCGCGGGCGATCTAAGCCGGTTTGCGGTGCAGACCTTCGAAGAACTGGATGTGGGCGGACAAAGCCGCGGCCAACGGGGTCTGCTTCTGGTCATCGATCCGGCGGCGGACCGGGTGCGCCTGGAGGTGGGCCGGGCCCTGGAGGGCAGTTTCCCGGACGCCTTCGTCGCCTATGTGGAAGAGCGCCAGATGGTGCCTTTCTTTCGCAGCGCCCGGGTCTCCGACGGCGTTCTCGCCACCACCGAGCTAATCGTTCAGCGCATCCAAGGGGAAAAGCAAAGCGGCGGATTCCAGGATCACATTGCCGCGGAAGGCACCGCAGGCGGCGGGGCGGAGACCGCCGCGCAGATCGGCAAGGGCGCTGAAGACGCAGGTAAGACGGATCAGCCGGCCTCCCCAGCGGCCGCACCACAGGGTGCGACAGCCTCGCCGCGCGCCGTGGTCGATGCCTATCTGGAGGCGATGGCAAAGCGCAACGCGGACCCCGACCTGCCGATCTACACCCCTGAAACCCGGCGCATGCTGCGGGACTGGACGGTCACGCCCGCGCAGATGGACAGCGTGGCGCGCACCTATCGGCGCTGCGCGGTCGACCGCGTTCTCACCTCGGGCAAGTTCGCCGTTGTTCGATACGGCGTTCAGGACCGGGCCTGCGCGCCCTTTTTCCTGCGCCGGGAGGGCGGCGGCTGGCGCCTCGACCTGACCATGATGCAGACCGCCGTCCGCTTTGGCCGCAACAACGCCTGGCGTCTCGACCCGGCGGCCAGCCACCCCTACGGCTTCGCGTTCAGCGACTGGCGTTTCGATTCCAACGGCTTTCCGGTCGGCGCGCGCTGACCGGCGCATGGGATGGCCGCCGCTATGCGGCCGAGGCGGAATCCGTAACGCGCAACTCGCGCGTGACCGGGATTGCGCGCTTGAAGACGTCGAGCACCCAGTCCTGCTTGTCGATGACATCCGCGAGCGCCTCGATCCTATCCGCCGGCGCGGGGCTGTCGATGTTCACCACGTAGCGCACCGCCGTGTAGCTGGTCGGCACGTCCGGATCGATGCCAAGGTTGCCGCGCATATCGGAATCGAACTCCAGGTCCACGCTGAGCCGATTGATCGGGATGTCCATCGTCGCCGCAAAACAGAGATAGCCCTGCGCGATGCAGCTGCCGAGCGCGGCGCGCACGTAAAACCCGGGGCTTGGCGTGGTGCCTTTGCCGCCGTAAGCCTCGCCCATGTCCACGATCAGACTCGTGTCGTCATCGGCCACGTGACAGCTTCCAGTCTCGTCCATGTCGACATGCATCGCCTGGGTGGACTGGCCGACCGAAGGCTTCAACGATACGGCCCGGGTGTTGCGTTCCATCACGGTCTTGATTCGCTGGACGTCGGGCATGAGCGCGCTCCCGTTCATATATTTCGACCGCATTATGCAATGCGCGGCCGCAACAGGAAAGCCGCCTTACCAGCGTCCCGCAGGCGCAAGCATGCGGCGAACGCGGTGTCCTTGGATCGAAGCCCGTCTCAGGCGGGCTGCAGCATGCGGTTCCACTGCTCGAACAGCTGCATGTTCTTGTCCACGTCGTAGGGCTGTTCGGTAAGCGTCTCGGGTTCCCATTCGCTGCGCGGCGTGCCGAAGAAATCGCCGCCGTAGATGTGGATGGCGCCAGTCAGGCGGTCCACAGGATTGGTCACCGAATGGATGATGTCCCGGCCGAGCTGCAGCGCCTCCTTGTCGGCGATGGTGTCCGCGCCGGCAGCCTCGATCTTGCCGTTCTTTTCCTCCTTGATGCGGCGCCAGAAGATGTTGTCTTCGCGTCCGGTATAGATGCCGATCACCGCCCACATCTCGTGGTTATGGGGCATGAGGGTCATCCGCGGTCCCCAGATGACATTGAGCACGGTGAGCGTGTCGCTGTGATAGAGCGGCGTCACCCCGGCCTTGGCGGGTTCGCCCAGCGTCTTCATGACGGAGGATGGATCGGCGAGCGCGCGCAGCAGCGTTTCGCGCGCGGCCCTGGCGGGCGAGTGCTCGGTCAAGGCGGACTGGCAGTCGGCCACGAAGGCGTCGAGGTCGAATGCGCTGTGTCTCATATCGCTCTCTCCTGCTCGCTGTGCGGGCAACAATAAGCCTCCCGCAGACGGTTGGTCTCGTTCTGATACCAATCGTGACTCGGTGGTTGTCCTGCGTCCAATAGATAGTTTTTCGCGTTTATGATGCCTTTGAGGCATAATTAGCCGTATGGACCTGCGGCATCTCAGATATTTCGTCGCCGTGGCGGAGTTCGGAACCGTCTCACGCGCCGCGGAGCGTCTGAACACCACGCAACCCTCGCTCTCCCGGCAGATTCACGACCTGGAGAACGAGCTCGGCATCGACCTTTTCGAGCGGGTGGGGCGCCGGCTGCATTTGACCGGCGCCGGCGAGGAGATGCTGGACAAGGCGCGCAGGGTGCTGAACGAAGCCGAGGAATTCCGCGAACATGCCCGATCCCTCGGACACGGGGAGGTCGGCGTACTGCGTGTCGGCGCCACCCCGCAAAGCATCGAGCGGCTCTTTCCAGAGACACTGCAGCGTTTCAGTCGGCTGAAACCGGGCGTCACGGTGCGCCTGCTCGAAGGCGATTCGCGCTCGCTCTCCAGCCGGCTGCGCGAAGGGGAACTCCATCTGGCGCTCACCGCCTATCAGGCGGAGTGGAGCGACTCTGCCCGCATTCTCGGGATGGCGCCGCTTCTGGCCGTCGCCCGTGCACCGCTGCGCACGGAAGACGGACGCATCGAGCTCCGCAGCCTGGAGCACGAGCCGCTGCTGGTCTTCCAGCGTGGCTTCGGCAGCCGGGATCTTCTGGATGCCGCGTGCGAAATGGCGCACATCAGGCCGCCCATCTACCTGGAGAGCGCCTCGCCCAGGACCTTGCTCGAGCTGGCGCGTGCAGGCCGCGGCGTCGCGATCATACCGGCGACGGTCGCGCCGGCCGAAGACGGCCTACACTGCCATGGCTTGTTGCAGGATGGCGTGGTCCTGGAAATGCGCTTTGCTGTGCATTGGAACCCGAAGCGCTATTTCCCGGCCTATGCAGAGCTGTTTCTCGAAGAGCTCGAGAAGGTCGCCCGCGAGCGGTTTTCCAGCGCCCCGGATGGTTGGGCGATCCGGCTGGTCGCCGGCTAGGCCGGTCGCGCGGACTCCAGCCAGGCACGCGCGCCGCGCCGCGCCTCGGCCCGGTCAGAACTGGTAGGCCATTCCAAAGCGCAGGACGCTTCCGCCCGGTTCCAGATCCATTGCCCCGAAGCCGGAGTCTTCCTGCAGCTTGAAGGTGAAGTCGGCCTGCATCAGCAAGTTGGCCCCGATGGCGTAGTGCCCCCCCAATCCCAGGCTCAGCCCATCGAAATCGTGGTCGCTGAAGGGCGGAACGTCGACCAGGCTGATTCTGGTCTCGGCGGCCATGCGCTGATAGCCGAGGTCGCCAAAGAGGAAGCC
>JAWVYK010000182.1:0-5830 GCA_033722755.1 Rhodovibrionaceae bacterium
GGACCTCGAGGTCGTCGTGGTGCGCACGGCGCGGGCCACGAACTACGAGGAGAAGCTGAAGAAGAAGATTCGCACCTCCGGCTGCGCGCAGGGCACGGTCTTCGGCGACCTCATGGAGAATTTCGAGAACGTGCGCCTCGACGCCGAGGCGCGCGTCCATACGTCCTGGCTCTATGCCCTGACCAAGAAGATCAACACCGCGCCCAGCCTCTATCTGGAGGCGGGCGCCATCCATGGCTGCGTGCTGTGCGAGGAAGACCGGCCGCTCATCTACATGGAGGACGTCGGCCGGCACAACGCGGTGGACAAGATCGCCGGCTACATGTTTCGCCACGGCATCACCCCCGCCGGCAAGATCTTCTACACCACCGGGCGGCTGACGTCGGAGATGGTGATCAAGACAGTGCAGATGGGCATCCCGATCCTGGCCTCGCGCTCCGGCTTCACGGCCTGGGGCGTCGATCTCGCCCGGCAGGCGAACCTGACGCTAATCGGCCGGGCACGGGGCAAGCGCTTTATCGCTCTGTCCGGCGAGCAGCGCATCGTCTACGACAGCGATCCCGAGGCGGCGGAGGACGAGGACCCTCGCCACGCCCGCAAGGCAAGCCGCGGCCATGACGCGGCGTGACGATCACCGCCCGCAGGTCTGCGGCGTGCTGCTCGCCGGCGGGCTGGCCCGACGCATGGGCGGCGGCGACAAATGCCTGCGCCCGCTGGCCGGCAGGCCGATCCTCAGCCACATCATCGAGCGCCTGCGCCCGCAGGTGGACGGCATGGTGCTGAACGCCAACGGCGACCCGGCACGCTTCGCCGGCTTCGATCTGGCCGTGGTCGCCGATGTGGTGGAGGGCCACGCGGGGCCGCTGGCGGGCGTGCTGACCGGGATGGACTGGGCGGCGCGCCATATGCCGAGCTGCGATTGGATCGTCACGGTGCCGACCGACGCGCCCTTCCTGCCGCGCGACCTTGTCCTGCGTTTCGAGGAGGCGGTGGAGCGCGAGAGCGCGAAGATGGCCTGCGCGGCGTCCGGCGGGCGCAACCATCCGGTGGTCGGGCTGTGGCCGGTGGCGCTGCGCGAGGAACTGCGCCGCGCCATGGTCGACGAGGACATTCGCAAGGTCGACGTCTGGACCGCGCGCTACACGCTTGCGGTGGTCGACTGGCCGACCGAGCCCGTCGACCCGTTCTTCAACACCAACCGGCCGGAAGACCTGGAAGCGGCGGAGAAGATGCTGGCCGCTCACCGGAAGGCCGTCTCGTAATGGCGCGCCGGGCCGCTGCGAATCGGCCCGCGATCCGGGTGCGTGCCTCGGCGGGTTAATCCCGCTCATCCAACCGACGTTTGAGGGCGGTGTTCTCGGCGCGGAGGCGCTCGAGCTCGCTCCGGACGGGTTCGAGATGCGCCTCGAGCTCGTCGAGCGTGAAGCGCTGGGGAATGTGCTGCGGGCAGTTCCAGTCGAAGCCGGCGAGTGAGATCACGAAGGCGCGCTCGGGCCGGGCTTTGTAGGCCGGATCGTGCAGGGACTCGACCAGCGAGGGATCTTCGTCCTTCTCGACCAGCTTCACATGGCCGAACAGCTTCAGCCGGCGACGGTTGGGATAGTCCACCAGGATGAGCGCGATGCGGTCGTCCCCGGCCAGGTTGCCGACGCTGACATACTGCCGGTTGCCGCGGAAGTCCGCATAGGCAATCGTCCGCTCATCCAGCACCTTGAGAAAGCCCGCCGGCCCGCCGCGGAACTGGACATAGGGCCAGCCGGTCTCGGACACCGTTGCCTGGTAGAAGCCGTCGCGCGCGGTGATGAAAGCGGCCTCGGCTTCGCCGAGCCGGTCGCCGGTCTCGGCCTCGGGAGCCAGGAACTTTGCATAGGCGCCGGCCGAACCCTTGCGCTCCTGCATGGCGCGGACGGCGGGTGTAAAGGCGATCTTGGAAAAGGCGCGTGCCATTCGACGCTCCCGAATTCAGGTGGTGCTAAAGACCGAGGTCGGAGAGACCGGGATGATCGTCGGGCCGCCGGCCTTGCGGCCAGTGGAACTTTCGATCCGCCTCTGCGATCGGCAGGTCGTTGATGCTGGCAATGCGCCGGCGCATCAGCCCGTCGGCGTCGAACTCCCAGTTCTCGTTGCCGTACGAGCGGGTCCAGTTGCCGCTGTCGTCGTGCCATTCGTAGGCGAAACGCACGGCGATCCGGTTGTCGGCGAAGGTCCAGAGCTCCTTGATCAACCGGTAGTCCAGCTCCCGAGCCCACTTCCGGGTCAGGAAGGCCTGGATCTCATCGCGGCCGACCAGGAACTCTGCGCGATTGCGCCATTGGCTGTCCGGCGTATAGGCCAGCACCACCTTCGCCGGATCGCGGGTGTTCCAGGCATCCTCGGCCGCGCGCACCTTGGCGCGCGCCGTCTCGGCCGTGAACGGGGGAAGCGGTGGACGGGTCATCGAAATCTCCTTGGCTGGCGGCGGCTTCAAGGGCCGCATGCATCGGGTTGGCAAGGTCCCCGCCGTCCCGGCGCGCGGCCGGGACGGCGGCGGCAGTCCTCAGGCGGCGAGCCTTTCGCGCTCGGTGGGGTGGTCGACCGGCTGTGCCGCGGTCGCCTGCGAGCTCGCCGGCCTTGTCTGTGCGTTGCCGGTCAGAGGCACGGCGCGGACCTCGCTGCCGGCAGGGTCATCGATCTCCGCCCGACGCAACTGTCGGAGCGTCAGCCCGGACTTCGGCGCCCTGGCCGCCAGGGCTTCGGCGACGGCCGGGATGTCGCCGCGGGCGATCCCGATGTCCTGAAGCAGATGGGGGCTCAGGGCGCTCAGCTCGCGTCGGGTTTTTCTCACCCGCCGGGTATGCCCGACCCACTTGAAAAGCCGGCGGAGGGGGACGGACGCCGCGCGCCCCAACGCCTTGTAGGTTGCGTAGAAAGCGGCGGCGCGCGCTTCACGTGCCTTGCGGAGGTGACTTTCCACCTCGGGATTGCCGCTGAGCCAGATAAATTCGAAAGCCATGAGGGGCCTCCATTCGCGTGGACGGCCTGTCGCCGCCCGGGATGAAACGTGGCTTCTGCTCTTTACTCAGAACTCAGAGCGTTGTTGGGCTTAAAGGTTTACCGATCGGTTCACAATGTCAACAATTTTGTTCGGCATTTCTGGTGAGAAATTTCCAATGGGCCTTGAAAAACATTGATAAACAGGCATATTATCCAAGGAGTCGCAAGCGCGTTGGTGTATACTGATCTGTAAGCATTGGGAGCCTGGGATGCGGCCGACGAAGCGAGACGAACTGGTGCAGAAGGCGCTTCGCGTCTTCTACAGGCATGGCTTCCATGCGACCGGGATGGACCGGCTCGTGGCCGAGACCGGAATCTCCAAAACCTCGATGTATAAGCACTTCCGCACCAAGGAGGAGCTGATCCTGGCGGCGCTGCGCCTGCGCGACGAGCAGTTTCGCAACTGGCTCTACCGGCGCATGGAAGAGATCGCCCCGACGCCGCGCGGCCAGTTGCTCGCCATGTTCCAGGTGCTCGGCGAATGGTTCGCGCAGCCGGATTTCCAGAGCTGCATGTTCATCAAGGCCTCGGGCGAATACCCTGAGCCGGGCCACCCGATCCACGCCCAGTCGGCCGAGCACAAGCGGCTGATCTTCACCCACCTCCGCGATCTCGCGCGGCAGGCCGGGGCGCGGGATCCGGACGTCCTGGCCCGCCAGCTCGTGCTGCTGAAGGAAGGCGCCATCGTTACGGCCCACCTTGGCTACGCGGACGATTCGGCGGGCGACGCGCTGGCGGCGGCGCGGGTTCTCATCGATTCCAATGTGGCGGAAAACGCAGAGGAGGTCGCTTCGCCCGTATCCGTGTGACGCTGCGGGTGGAGGTTGGCATCGGAAAATTTCGTTTGCCGCTCCGGTCCCCAGCGGTGCGCGGCCTACTGACTGACCTCTTTGAGTGTCGCACGGTAGGCGGGCTCGTCCGAGAGCGCCACGGCGCGCCGGGCCGCGGCGATGGCGAGTTTGCGCTTGCCGCGCAGGTAGCGCACGTAGGCGAGGTTGTTCCATGCCGCCGCAGCGTCCGGGTGATGCTGCAGGGCGTGGACGAATCCGGCCTCTGCGTCCTTCAGATGGCCGGCGTCGTAGCGTGCGTTCGCCAGGCCGAAGAGGGCCGGCAGGCTGTCCGGCCAGACCCGCAGGATCGCGGCATAGGCCTTCGCCGCCGCCTGCGGCTGCTTCGCGCGTTCCAGGCCGGCGGCGCCCTCGACAACCTGGTTCTCGCCGGCGCTCACCGGCAGCCGGTGCGGCGGTGTGACCACCAGGGCCCAGCGGTCGCCGCGCGCCCAGGTCCGCTCGAAGGTGCCGAGGTCCAGGCGGTAGTCCTCCCGCTCGCCGGAGTGAAGGATAATCTCGCGCTCTGCAAGGTCGTAGCCGACGGCGACCGCGAAATGCCATTGCGGCATGACGGACAGGCCCAGGTTCTGGAACACGATCACGGGATTGCCCGCCGCCAGCTCGGAGAGCACGGCGTTCAGGCCGTGGATTTTCACGGCCAGCCGGCCGTGCCGGCGCGCGGCGGCCACCACGTCGGCGCGGAGCGTGCCTTCGCGCCCCGGCGTATAGACCTCGGGGACAAGGTCGTACTGGTCGACATTTCGGCCGGACCAGGTGAGCACCATGGCGAGCGCCGCCGGGCCGCAGTAATACTCCTCCTGTGGATAGAAGGGCACGGAGGCGACGCGCGCTTCCTCCGGCAGGCCCAAGGCGCCGCTGTCCAGGAATGCGAGACTCTTCGGCGCGGCACAGCCGGTCAGCGCCAGCAACAGCAAGACGCCGATAAGCCGCGCCGAAGCGCCGGCGTGACGGAGGGGGCGGAGGTCCCGCAAGGCTGGACCCCTACTTTTTCACGAAGGGGAAGACGTCGGTCACGCCCGCGATGTCGGTGATCAGCAGGATGATGAACACGATGAGAAGCGCGCCGACGATCGGCCCGACGACGCCCTCGCCAGCCGGCTCCTCGCGGATCTTCTCGGCGATGGCGGCAATCTCGCTGTCGCTGAGCGCGGCGACCCGGCTCTCCGCCTCGTCCGGGGCCACGCCCCAGTCCTCGAGCTGCCCGCGCACGTCCTCGCGCGCCATGAAATCCATCACGAGCTGCCGGTCGGTCGACGCGCTTTCGCCTTCGATGACCGTGTCCGTGCCCACCATTCCCGCAATAGCGGCGGTAGGTGCAAGCGTCGATGCAAGGAAAAGGACGGCGACAGGGACAGTCAGCGCCCGACAGAAACGAAGGAAGGCGTTCATGGATCGCTCCCGGTTGCGGTGTCTAACGCGCCGAGACCGTGCACCGGCCCCGGCTGCACGTCCTCCGTTCTAATGGCCGGGACCGGTTTTGGCTTGTGACCTCTTTCGGGCAAAGGGGCTCAGCGGGCGTTCTTCGGCGGCGGTGTGCCCAGCTCCGCAAGCTGCTCGGCGCGATGAACGTTACCGCGCAGTTCCTGCCAGGTTTTTCGTTCCAGTGACGCCGCGGATTTCCGCACATCGGGCACGAAACACAGGCACATATGATCAGCGCGCAGGATCCACGTCCGGCGACGCTCGGGAATATCGGTCATGTCGCAGATGCCATGACGCGGGCGGCCGGAAAGATCGCGCCACCAGGTGCTGGCGCGCGCTGCGCCGGCCTCTAATCGCGCACGAAACGCTCCACGACGTCCTTGACGGTGAGGCCCTGGACTATGATCGAGAACAGCACCACCACGTAGGTCGCCGTCAGAATGAGCGGCTTCCATTCGCTGTCCGGCAGGGACAGCGCGAGGGCCACGGAAATGCCGCCGCGCAGGCCGCCCCAGACCATGACC
>JAWVYK010000183.1:0-5788 GCA_033722755.1 Rhodovibrionaceae bacterium
CGATGTCGTCACAGAGCTCGGCCAGCAGTTTGCGGGCGTTCGGCCCGGCGATGGAGGCGGTGGCGAACTGCTCCGTCACCGAGGTGAGATAGACCTTCAACTCCGGCCACTGCGTCTGCAGGTAGCGCTCGAGATGCGCCAGCACCTGCGCGGCGTTGCCGGTGGTGGTGGTCATCAGGTAGCGGTTTTCCTCCAGGCGCGACGTCACGCCGTCGTCCATCACCATGCCGTCCTCGCCCAGCATCAGGCCATAGCGGCATTTGCCCACCTCGAGCTTGCTCCAGGCGTTGGTGTAGACCCGGTTGAGGAACTCGGCCGAATCCGGGCCCTGGATGTCGATCTTGCCCAGCGTCGTGGCGTCCAGGATGCCCAGGGAATCGCGCACGGCCTTGCACTCGCGCTGCACGGCGGCGTGCATGTCCTCGCCCTTGCGCGGGTAGTACCAGGCGCGCAGCCACTGACCGACCGGTTCGAAGACGGCGCCGGCGCGCTTGTGCCAGGAATGCATGGGCGTGGTCCGCCGCGGATCCAGCAGGTCGTCCACGTTGCGCCCGGCAAACGCGCCGAAGGTCACCGGCGTATAGGGCGGACGGAAGGTGGTGACGCCCACCTCCGGCAGGTCGCGGCCCAGGGTGTGCGCCACGATGTTGAGCGCATTGATGTTGCCGAGCTTGCCCTGGTCGGTGCCCATGCCGGTGGTCGTGTAGCGCTTGACGTGCTCGATCGAGCTGTAGCCCTCGCGCAGCGCCAGCTTCAGGTCGGCGGCGGTGACGTCGTTTTGGAAGTCGACGAAGTGCTTGGCCTTGTGACCCAGCGGCTTTTCGCCGGCCACCAGCGGCGGGAACTCGGCCGGCAGGAAATCGTGGTCGCTGCCCCCGGTCGGGCGGTTCTTGCGGCCGCCCCTGGATTTCACGCCGGCGTCCGCGGCCGCCTGTTCGCCGGCGGCATAGCCCTGCTCCAGACAGCCGTCCAGGCCGAAGGCGCCGTTGGCAGCCCCCGCACAGCGCGTGGCCTGCGCCGCTTCGCCGGGGATGAAGGTGCCATGCTCCGCGTCGTAGACGAGCGTGCCCTTGGATTGACTGAACAGGTGCACCGCCGGGCTCCAGCCGCCCGACATGGCGATGACGTCACAGTCCAGGCTCTCGCCGCCGCCGTATGAACGTGAGCCGTCCTCGGCGAAGGGCGCGACACGCACCCGCGAGACGCGCTTGGCGCCTTCGGTGGCGATAATGCCGTGGCCGGCGAGGATGTTGAGGCCCTCGTGTTCCGCCCTGTCGCTCATCGGCCCGTCGACGGCGTGGCGCAGGTCCACCACCGCGGCGATTTCGACGCCCGCATTCTTCAGGTCGAGCGCGGCGGCATAGCCGCTGTCGTTGTTGGTCATCACCACGGCCTTGTGGCCGGGCTTGGCGGCGTAGCGGTTGACATAGCTGCGCGCCGCGCCGGCGAGCATGATGCCCGGCCGGTCGTTGTCGGCGAAAACCAGCGAACGCTCGATCGCCCCGGTGGCCAGCACGACCTGTTTGGCCCGCACCTTCCACAGCCGGTGGCGGGGCAGGTGGGCCGGGCGCTCGTCGATCGGCAGGTGGTCGGTGACGCGCTCCAGCACACCCAGGAAGTTGTGGTCGAAGTATCCGTAGACGGTCGAGCGTGGAAGCAGCGTGACGTCGTCGTTCTGTCCAAGTTCCGCCACGGCTTCCGCCACCCAGTCCATGGCCGGCTTGCCGTCTATCGTCTCCTCCGGCAGGGCCGTCAGGGAACCGCCGGCTTCGGGCTGCTCGTCGGCGAGAATCACGCGCGCGCCGCTGCGCGCGGCTGCCAGCGCCGCCGCCAGACCCGCCGGGCCGGCTCCCACCACGAGCACGTCGCAGTGCGCGTTCGTCTGATCGTAGCGGTCGGGGTCCGGCTCCTCCGGCGCGTGGCCAAGGCCGGCGGCCTTGCGGATGAAGCTCTCGTAGACAGGCTCCCACCAGCTGCGCGGCCACATGAAGGTCTTGTAGTAGAAGCCCGCCGGGAAGAACTTGGAAAACAGCGAATTCACCGCGCCGATGTCGAATTCCACGCTGGGCCACGCGTTGACCGAGGAGGTCCACATGCCTTGATGAAGTTCGGCGACGGTGGCGCGGATGTTCGGCTCGGTGCGCGCCTTGCCTTCGCCCACTTGGACGAGCGCGCTCGGCTCCTCCGGCCCGGCGGTGACGATGCCGCGTGGGCGGTGATACTTGAAGCTGCGGCCCACCAGATGGATGCCGTTGGCCAGCAGGGCGGAGGCCACCGTATCACCGGCATAGCCGGTCAGGCGCTTGCCGTTAAAGCGAAAATCCAGCGGCCGGCTGCGCTCGATGCGGCCTCCGTCGGGAAGGCGGAAGGGTTCGGCCATCTCTTACATTCACCCCGGCTCGGATTGGCGGGCTAGACTTGGCGACGGTCTTCGATATCGGGCTTCGGCTTGCCCATCTCGTAGACCGCCAGAATTTCGTAAGACACCGTGTCGCGGACGACATTGAACCACTTGCGGCACCCCGCGGTGTGGACCCATTGCTCGAAATGCACGCCCTTCGGATTGGTGTGCATGAAGACGTAGCGCGCCCACTCCTCATCGCTCAGGGAGTCCGGGTCGGCCGGGCGCTGGATGTGCGCTTCGTCGCCGAAGGAGAACTCCGTCTCCTCGCGCTCGCCGCAATAGGGGCAGGGGATGAGCAGCATAAGGCCTTCCTCCCGGTGTCAGTGCGCCACGGCCGCCGCGCCGTGTTCGTCGATGAGATAGCCGGTGCGGTAGCGGTCCAGCGAGAAGGGCGCGGCCAGCGGATGCGGTTCGTCCTTGGCGATCGTGTGGGCGAAGACGTGGCCGGAGCCCGGTGTCGCCTTGAAGCCGCCCGTGCCCCAGCCGCAATTGAAATAGAGGCCCTGGACCGGCGTTTTCGAGATGATCGGGCTGGCGTCGGGGCAGACGTCGACGATGCCGCCCCACTGGCGCAGCATGCGCATGCGCCGGAACTGCGGGAACAGCTCGCAGACGGCGGCCAGCGTCTCCTCGGTGACGGGCAGGGAGCCGCGCTGTCCGTAGCCGTTGTACTTGTCCACTCCGGCGCCGATGACCAGCTCGCCCTTGTCGGACTGGCTGACGTACGCGTGCACCGCGCCCGACATCACGACGCAGTCGATGCACGGCTTGACGGGCTCGCTGACCAGCGCCTGCAGCGGCACCGACTTGATCGGCAGGGAAATGCCCGCCATGTCGGCCAGCACGGTGGAGTGCCCGGCGACGACCACGCCCACCTTCCTGGCGCCGATGAAGCCCTTGCCGGTGTCCAGTCCCGTGATTTTGCCGTTTTCGATACGCATGGCGTTGACCGGGCATTCCTGGATGATATCGACACCCAGATCGGATGCGCCGCGCGCATAGCCCCAGGCCACCGCGTCGTGGCGCGCCGTGCCGGCGCGGCGCTGCAGCGAGGCGCCGAGAACCGGATATCGACCGCCGCCGCGCAGGTCGATGGGCGGGCAGAACTCCTTGACCTGTTCGGCGTTCAGGAATTCGGAGTCGATCCCGTTCAGGCGGTTGGCGTTCACCCTCCGGGAAATCTCGCGCATGTCGTGTTCGTTGTGCGCCAGATTGAGCACGCCGCGCTGGCTGAACATCACGTTGTAGTTCAGCTCCTGGCTCAGGCCCTCCCAGAGCCTGAGCGCATGCTCGTAGAGCGCGGCGCTTTCGTCCCACAGGTAGTTGGAGCGCACGATGGTGGTGTTGCGGCCGGTATTGCCGCCGCCGAGCCAGCCGCGCTCGATCACCGCGACATTGCGCTCGCCCAGCTCCTTGGCGAGGTAGTAGGCCGTCGCCAGGCCATGTCCGCCGGCGCCGACGATGATGATGTCGTATTCCTTTTTCGGCTCCGGCGAACGCCAGGCCGGCGTCCATTTCTCGTGGTAGCTAAGCGCGTTCTTGATCAGCGAAAAGGCGGAATAACGGCTTGCCATGGCTGCCTGTGCGCTCCCTGGTGCCAAGGGTGGTTCGAGCTCGGCGTGTCAGCCCTCGCGTGTCGCAGGCTAGCAAATTAACCCGCTGGACGCGTGTGGCAACCCGAGCGCAAAAGCACTCTAAGGTGCGACCCGCGGCTTGCGAAACCGCGTCGGTAATTTTTCAGATCGCGACATTGCAACTTTTGTGTCAAATTCCTGCGCTTGGCCTAAAACCTCGAGGGAGCAGACGCCAGAAATGTTCGGAAGCATGCCGCGGCAACTGCCGCAACGTATAGCTTTCGTGCTTGTTCCGCGGTTTTCCATGATGGCGTTCACCTCGGCGGTCGAGCCTCTGCGCCTGGCCAACCGGCTGAGCGGGCGCGAGCTCTATACCTGGAAAGCCGTATCACCCGACGGCGAGCCGGTGGCGGCGTCCAACGGCTACCGGATTTCGGTGGACGGCGATCTGGACAAGGCCAACGAGTTCGAGACGATCATTGTATGCTCCGGCCTGGAAGTCCACCGGGCGAACGACAAGCAACTGCTGGCGTGGCTGCGCAAGATGCATCGCCGGGGTGCGCTTCTGGGCGCAGTGTGCACTGGCAGTCACATCCTGGCCCGCGCCGGTATTCTGGACGGATATCGCTGCACCATTCACTGGGAGAACCTCGCCGGCTTCGCCGAGGAGTTTCCGGACATCGAGGTCACCACCGAGCTTTTCGAGATCGACCGCAACCGCTTTACCTGCTCCGGCGGCACCGCGGCCATCGATCTGATGCTGAACATGATCGCCATGCAGCACGGCCACGAATTGGCGGCCCAGGTCGCCGATCAGTTCATGCACGAGCGCATCCGCGATCAGCACGACCATCAGCGCATCTCGCTGCCCGCGCGCCTCGGCGTGCGCCACCCCAAGCTGCTGGCGGTGATCGACCAGATGGAGAAGAATCTGGAGGAGCCGCAGTCCCGCTCGGAACTGGCGCAGGGCACGGGTCTCTCGACGCGTCAGCTCGAACGGCTTTTCCGCAAGTATCTCGGCCGCTCGCCGGCGCGCTACTACCTTGAACTGCGGCTCAACAAGGCCCGGCTGCTGCTGCTGCAGACCAATATGTCGGTCATCGACGTGGCGCTGGCCTGCGGTTTCGTCTCGGCCTCGCACTTCTCCAAGTGCTACCGCGACTTTTTCGGGCATACGCCGCGCAAGGAACGCGGTCTGCCGCCGGAGTCCGGTCCCGGGGGCGGCGAAGACAGGATCGGCGCCGCGCGTTAATGGCGGCAGCAACGGGGGCGAGGGCGGCCGAACGGTCTTCAGGGGGCGGACGTGGCCGAAATCGACAGGACAACCGTCACCTTGCGGATTTTCGGGCCGGGGCTGGAGCCCGAGCGCGTGACGCGCCTGCTGGGCCACTCGCCGAGCGCTGCTGAGCGCGAGGGTGAGGCCGTCGCCGACCCGGGCGCCGGGGCCCACGGCAAGACGCCGCACGATAGCTGGCAACTGAGCGTGGAGCCGCGTTCGCCCGGCGACCTCGACGGCCGAATCCGCGATCTGCTGGCCGGGCTTTCGGCAGACCTGGACGTCTGGGCAGAGTTGGCCGCGGCATGGCGCATCGATCTCTTCTGCGGCCTGTTCCTCGCGGATGCCAACGAGGGCCTGCCGCTTTCCCTGGAAACCTTGCGCATGCTTGCCGAGCGCGGCATCGCCCTGGAGCTCGACATCTACGGGCCGCCGCCGGGCCGGGCGTCGACGCGGACCTCCCAGGCGCAGCTTATGAGCGATGCAGAGCCCCGCCGTCCCAAGAGCATGCTTGTCGTCGGCAGCCTGGCGGAG
>JAWVYK010000184.1:0-5734 GCA_033722755.1 Rhodovibrionaceae bacterium
CCTTGCCAATCTGTGCGCGCCCCTTCAGTCCGCATTCCAGGCCGATATCGACGTTCCAGTCCTCATAGGCCTTGATCCAGGCCGCGCCCTTCATGTCGCCCTTACGGATCATGGCGCCGGCCTCCATGGAGGTGTGGATCTCGTCGCCCGTGCGGTCCAGGAAGCCCGTGTTGATGAAGACGACGCGCTCCTTGGCCGCGCGAATGCATTCCTTGAGGTTGAGCGTGGTGCGGCGCTCCTCGTCCATCACGCCCATCTTCAGCGTGAACCGGTCGAGGCCGAGGGCATCCTCGATGCGTCCGAAGAGCTCGTTGGAGAACGCCACCTCTTCGGGCCCGTGCATCTTGGGCTTGACGATATAGACGCTGCCGGCGCGCGAGTTGCTGAGCTCGCCCGTGCCCTTGAGGTCGTGCATCGCGATCAGCGAGGTGACCATGCCGTCGAGGATGCCCTCGGGCACCGGCTGACCGTCCGCGTCGAGCAGCGCATCGATCATCATCAGGTGGCCGACGTTGCGCACCAGCATCAGGCTGCGCCCATGCAGCGTCAAAGGCGACCCGTCGGCGGCGGTATAGTCGCGATCCGGATTCAGCTTGCGCTCCACCGTCTCGCCGCCCTTTTCGAAACTCGTGGCGAGGTCGCCTTTCATCAGTCCGAGCCAGTTGCGGTAGACGCCCACCTTGTCCTCGGCATCGACGGCCGCAACCGAGTCTTCACAGTCCATGATCGTGGTCATGGCGGCTTCGAGGATCACGTCCGCCACGCCCGCGGCATCCTCCTTGCCGATGGGATGGTCGCGGTCGATGCGAATTTCGGCGTGCAGTCCGTGGTGCACCAGCAGAATGGCGTCCGGCTGCGCGGGGTCGCCCCGATATCCGGCGAGGGCTCCGGCATCCTTGAGGGATACGCTGCGGCCGTCCTTCAGAGTGACCGAGAGCGCACCATCCGCTACGGCATAGCCGGTCGAGTCTGCGTGGGATCCCCCGTCGAGCGGCGCAATCTCGTCCAGGAGCTCGCGCGCTGCGGCGACGACCTTCGCGCCGCGCTTCGGATTGTAGTCGGCAGTGATTTCCGCGCCGCCGTCTTCGGGAATGACATCCGTGCCGTAGTAGGCATCGTAGAGGCTGCCCCAGCGCGCATTGGCGGCATTGAGGGCGTAGCGCGCATTCGACACAGGCACCACGAGCTGCGGGCCCGCGACGGTCGAGATTTCCGGATCGACGTTCGAGGTGGTGATGGTGAAGGCGTCGCCTTCGGGACGCAGATAGCCGATGTCCTCCAGGAAGGACTTGTACTCGTCGAAATCGATTGGCTGGCCGCGGCGGGCGCGGTGCCACTCGTCGATCTGCTGTTGGATTTCCTCACGACGTTCCAGGAACTCGCGGTTGCGCGGCGCGAGATCGTGCACGATTCCGTCAAGGGCCGACCAGAAGCGATCCGGATCCAAGCCCGTGCCGGGCAGCGCCTCGTCGTTGATGAAGTCGTAAAGCTCCCTGGCGATCTTCAGACCGCCTGTCTCAATCCTGTCCGTCAATGTTCGCCCTCTCCGTGTTTTTTAAGGCGCGATTGCCGCCTGTCGACCGGCTGGCGCGGGACTATAGCAGAAGTCGTGCAGTTGAACGCCACGGCGGCTACCCGGGTTTCCTTAGGCGCGCAAGTGAGCGTGAGACACCTTCATGATATGATCGATGTGTCCGCTCGCAAGGCAGGGATTGCTTCGATGCATGCGCCGCGAAGCGGGCGCGCGTTGCGTTAGGGGAATGGCCAATGGCGAGTGTGCTGTGGGCCGGCATGGTCATCGGCGCAATACTGGGCGCCCTGCACGCCGCCTATGTGTACCGGCTCGTCGCCGACACCGCTGAAGCCAGCGCACGCCTGCGCGCCTGCTATTACGCGCTTTGGACCTTTGGTCTCTGGCTCGTCTTCGGCCCCTACGTCCTCGTGTTTTGGCTCGTGTCGGTTGCGCTTTACGCTGTTGCGAGGCCGCTGCGATGGCGAATGTAAGCGAAATCCACCGCGTCGCCATCGTCGGGGCCGGCGTCGCCGGGCTTGCCACCGCCCGCGTGCTGCTGGCGGAGGGTTTCGACTGCACTGTCTTCGAACGCTCGGCCAAGGTGGGCGGAGTCTGGACGATCGGCTACTCGAACTTCGGCGTCCAGGTGCAGCGTGAACTCTATGAGTTTCCGGACTGGCCGCTGCCGCCGGACGCGCCCGACTTCCTGCCCGGGCCACAGACGCAGGCCTATCTCGAGGCCTATGCCGAGCACTTTGGCGTCATGCCCCACATCCGCTTCGAAGCCGCGGTGACGGAGATCAGCGAGCGGGACGGCCCCGGCTCGAGCTGGATCGTCGCCTGGGAGGAAGGCGGAGAACCCAACAGCGCCGAATTCGACTTCGTCGTGGTGTGCATCGGGCTCTATTCAAACACGCCGCGCATGCCCGACTTTCCGGGCAGCGACGCATTCGCCGGTGACATCATGCACGTCTCCGGCCTCAGATCGCGGCGCCAGCTTTCCGGCAAGCGCGTCTGCGTGCTGGGATATGGCAAAAGCGCCACCGACGCCGCGCTCGAAGCGGCCGAGGCGGCGGCGGAAACCCACATCGTCGTGCGCGAGCCCCACTGGCCCTTCCCCAGCCGGCTGGCCGGCATTCTGCCGTTCAAGTGGGGGCTGCTCCATCGCTTGGCCAGCACGCTCATTCCGCCCTACCAGCGGGCGACCGGGGTCGAGAAGCTCGTCCATACGCTGGGCCGCCCGTCGGTCTGGCTCTACTGGCGTCTGGTGGAGCTGCTGCTGTTCTTCCAATGCCGGCTCGGCTCGCGCTTTGGGACTCGTGTCGACCTGGTGCCCGAACAGCCGGTGGAAATCGGCGGTTTCAGCGAGGCCAGCATGCTGCCGCGCCCGGCCTTCTATCGCCAGCTGCGCCGCGGCGTCATCCAGGGCCACCGGGGCACGATCGCCGAATACACGGCCGGCGGCGTGCGTTTGAGCGATGGCCGCCAGCTTGCGGTAAACACAGTCATTCTGGCGACCGGCTGGGACACGGATTTCAGCATGCTGGAGGATAGCGTGTGGCAGCGCCTGGAGCCCGGCGAAGACGGCTTCTACCTGTATCGCCACATGCTCCATCCGGCCGTGCCCGGCCTCGCCTTCATCGGCCGCGCCTCGACCGTCTGCAGCATTCTGACATACAGTCTGCAGGCGCGTTGGCTGGCCGAACTGCTGAAAGGCGCACACAGTCTGCCGGACGCCGATGTGATGCGGCATGACATCGAGCAGATGCGGTCCTGGAAACGGTCGTGGATGCCGCCGAGCGGCGCGCGGAGCGCACGGCTGATCATCCACATGCAGCATTACCACGACGAGCTTGTGAAAGACTTGGGCGTCTCGCCCCTGCGCAAACGCGGCGTCTTCGCGCCGCTGAAGGAGCTCATATTCCCTTACGAGCCTGCGGACTATGGGAGCATCGTCGCCGGCGACGGCTAGGCGCGCGAAAGCCGGCGACGCGCCATGGATCCATGATCCGGCGCAATTCCAAGGTGCCGCAAGATTGTCGCATTGATTGGGATCGTCCTTTCCCGCCTGTTCCGGCCCCATTGTGAACACCCGAATTGCCCGATCTCTGCTAGCTTGCATGAGGCGCCACTGTTCGGAGGCAGACGATGTGGCGACACGACGGCGCAGGCACGCGAGCAAGGATCGGTGTTCTCACACCGCACCTCGATCCGGTGCCGGAGACCGAATTTCAGGCTATGGCGCCTGAAGGCGTCTCGACGCACACGGCCCGGGTCCCCTTGGGCATGGTGCAAGACGACGGGACCATCGTCCCGGACGTTGGCCCGGAGATCGCCAAAGCCTTTTCAGAGCCTCCGGAGGTGGACCGGGCGGCAGCGCGACTGGCGCCCCTCTCGCTGGGGGCCATCGTTTATGCCTTTACCAGCAGCAGCTACGTCCTCGGCGCATCGGCGGACGGCGCCTTGAGCCGCAGGCTGCAAGACAAAGCAACCGGCGCACCAGTGGTGATACAAAGCCAAGCTCTCGTGGCCGGCCTGGACGCCCTGGGCATCAAGCGCATCACGCTGGTTCATCCGCCATGGTTCAGCCGCGAACTCGACGGTCTTGGAGTCGCATACTTTGGCGAACGGGGCATCGAGGTGGTGAACCACGGGCCTGCGGACATCCGGCAAGACTATGGAGAGATCGAGCCTCAGCAAGTCTTCGACTGGGTGACAAGCCGCACGAGTCCGCGTGCCGAGGCGGTGGTCATCGGCGGAGGGGGCTTTCGCGCCGTCGGGGTCATCGATGCCCTGGAGGATGAACTCGATCGGCCCGTGCTGACGGCCAATCAAGCATCGTTCTGGCAAGCCCTTCGACTGTCGGGGATCGACGACGAGCCGGATGGCTATGGCCGGCTTTTCGCGCATTGAGCCCCGGCGGATGAGGCCAGTGCGGGATCCGGGCGAAGCCGTCTTGTGAGCCTTCCAACCTGGTGAGGGGACGTGAGCTTTTCCCCACACGCGGGCCGGCATTTCCCAGGACCTACGGACCTACGGCAGGATGTCCCGCAGGCGACACCACAGCAGCGCTGCGGCAAAGAGCGGCCGGCGCAGCCCGGCGCCGCCGGGAAAGTCGTGCGCCGGCAGCCGGCCGAACAAATCGAAGCCCTCGCTTTCGCCCGCGATTGCCTCGGCGGCCAGCTTGCCGAAAAAGCCGGAGAGCGCCGCGCCGTGGCCGGAATAGCCCTGGGCGTAGTAGATGCCCCCGTCCAGCCGCCCGAGCTGCGGGGCGCGGTTCATGGTGACGGCCACATCCCCGCTCCAGAGATAATCGAAGCCAACGTCATCGAGTTGCGGAAAGACGCGGGCGACCATAGCGCGCATGGCGCGCGGCAGATCCGGCTGACGCCAAAGCGATGTCGCGAGCCGGCCGCCGAACAGCAACCGGTGGTCGGACGACATGCGGTAGTAGTGCAGGATGCGGTTGGTATCGACGATGGCTTCGTTGCGGCCGATGAGCGCGCGCGCGCGTTCCTCGCCAAGCGGCCGGGTGGCGGCGATGTAGCTGCCCACCGGCATGATGCCCCGGGCCATGCTCGGCACCAGGTCTCCCAGATAGCCGTTGGCCGCGACCAGCACCGCCTCGGCCGTGACAGTTCCCATCTTTGTCCGGACCCGGGCCGGGCGGCCCGCTTCGCCGGATCGCACCTCCAGCGCCGGCGTTGCCTCGTGAATCCGCGCGCCGGCGCCTTCCGCCGCGCAGGCAAGACCCAGCGCGTATTTCAGCGGGTGGATGTGCCCGCCCTCGGGATCAGCCAGCCCGCCCACATAACGCGGCGAATCCACGTGCTCGCGCACCGCCTCGCCTTTCACGAGCTCCAGGTGCGTCATGCCATAGACCTCGGCCATGTGCCGCTGCTCGGCTTCCAGCGCCCGCAACGCACTCGCCTTGGTGGCCGCCGTGAAATGGCCGTGACAGCGCTCGATCTCCATGCCGTAGCGCGCCGCTCGCTCGTCGATGAGACGCACGGCCGCGCGCGTCATCTCATAGATCTTGCGGGCGTCGTCCTTGCCCAGATTGCGTTCCGCGGGGCCAAGGCCGCACTTCATGTCGGCGGAAATCTGCCCGCCATTACGCCCGGAACAACCCCAGCCGACGCCATTGGCTTCCAGCAGCACCACGTCGCGCCCCTTCCCGGCCAGCTCCAATGCGGCCGACAGGCCCGTGTATCCACCCCC
>JAWVYK010000185.1:0-5691 GCA_033722755.1 Rhodovibrionaceae bacterium
CCGCCTTTTCGCGTGCGCGCTTCTCCGATGGCTTCTCATAGTGCCGTCGCAGCTTCATCTCCCGGAAAACGCCCTCGCGCTGCATCTTCTTCTTCAGCGCGCGCAAGGCCTGATCGACGTTGTTGTCGCGTACCGTTACCTGCACGTTAGCTCACGCTCCTTTCACATTTTGTCCGACAAAGCCGATAATCGTCACGCCGACGCCAGCGCTGCGGCCGTTGCCGCCGCCCATATACCGGACGTTGTTCGGAACAACAATACCGTTCACGATTCGCATTGGCTGAATCGCGTTTGTGCGGTTTCTATCACACCGGCCTTGAATTGTGAAGCACCGCGCCGGTCGGAGATGGCCGCAGCACGCGTCATATCAAGCAGCGATTAATCGAAAATTCACCATCCCGCAGTTCACTGGCGCGGGCTTGAGTGACATCCGATCAATCTGAGAAGGGGCATGGACTCTTGAGTGTTTCGAGGCAAGACGGCGGCCTGCAGATCAGCGGTCAGCGGGTTATCTCGTTGGAGCAGGCAGCACAAAGCGACGGCTGCGCGCGCATCCTGGAATATTGGCGTTCTCACGCCTCGAGCGTGGACGGTGTGCCCAGGCGCAAGGACATCGACCCGGTGGATCTGGCGGATTTTCTTCCATACCTCGGAATCCTGGATGTGATCGGCGAGTGCGAGCCCTATGAGTTCCGGATTCGCCTGCAGGGCACCGCGCTTGTCGAGGCGATCGGGGAATTCACCGGTTCGACCATTTCGCAGACGCCGCTGGCTGCGCGGAGCCTTGGGCATTTCCAGGATGTAGTGAGGCTGCGCGAGCCCATATGCGCCGAAGGCGACCTGTGGTTCTTCGGCAAGGACCACGTGTGCTACCGGGAGCTCTGCCTGCCCCTGGCAAACGGCAATGGCGAAGTGGACAAGGTGATGCTTTTCGTCGAACTGTGCGGTTTGCAGGACGCCCGGGCCTCCGACGATGCCGCGGGCGGGCGCCTCTCGCCCCTTTACCCCCGCCAGTAACGTCCTATGCTCTCTGGCAGGATCGAAAAACCTGCCGTGCGGAGTTGAAGATGGACGCAGAGAAGACCCGCGATGCACTGCTGCTGGCGACGCTGCCGCACGTCATGTTCGACGGCTGGCACTGGGCGGCGGTGCGCGCTGGGGCCGCGGATGCCGGGCTGTCGGAGGCCGAGGCCATCAACGCTTTCCCGAACGGCGCTGAGGAGGCCCTGGAGCATTTCAGCCACTGGGCCGACCGGCGCATGCTGGAGGAGTTGGAGAAGCGCGACCTCGAGTCTCTGCGGGTGCGCGACAAGGTGGCGCTGGCCGTGCGCACGCGTCTGGAAATCCTCATGCCCTACAAGGAAGCGGTTCGCCGGGGCCTCAGCGCGTTTGCCCTGCCGCAGAACTCGGCGCTTGGCCTGAAATGCCTGTACCGCACGGTCGATGCCATCTGGTACGTCTGCGGCGATACCTCGACCGACTATAATTTCTACACAAAGCGGCTTCTGCTGGCCGGCGTGATGTCGTCGACCCTGATGTGCTGGCTGGACGACACCTCCGAAGACCATGCCGACACCTGGGCGTTCCTCGACCGCCGGATCGATGAGGTGCTGAAGATCGGCGGCCGGCTGGGAAAGGCGATGAAAAGCGCGCTCGACCTGCCGGAGCGGATGCTGCGCATGGCCCCACGGCGCCGCAAGCGCGGACGCGGCTGGCCCGGCACGCCGCCCGGCAGCGCCGGCGATTCGGGTTCCGCGCCTAGCGCGGAGGGTTGAGCCGGGTGACGTGACCCATCTTGCGGCCCGGCCGTGCCTCGGCCTTGCCATAGAGGTGCAGCTTGGCCCAGGGGTCGTTCAAATGCTCGCGCCAACCGTTCACCTCGTCGCCGATGAGGTTCTTCATCATGGCGCTGGCCAGCGCCTGGGTGGAGCCGAGCGGCAGGCCGGCGACCGCGCGCACCGTCTGCTCGAACTGCGAGGTCACGCAGGCGTCCAGGGTCCAGTGGCCCGAGTTGTGGGGCCGTGGCGCCAGTTCGTTGACGAGCACCGCGTCATCGTGCGTGACGAACATCTCGACGCACAGCACGCCGACGAGGCCGATGGATTCCGCGATGTGACGGGCAATCGCCTCGGCCCGGTCCGAGATCGCCTCGGGCAGTCGCGCGGGCGCGATCGTGACATCCAAAATGTGGTTCTTGTGCTGGTTTTCGACCGGCACGTAGGTGCCCAGCCCCCCGTTGACGTCGCGCCCGACGATCACCGAGACCTCTAAGCGGAAGTCGACGAAGCTCTCGACGATCCCCACGGCCTGCTTGGCGTGGCCGGCCATCTCCTCCCAGGCCGTTTGCGGATCGGCGTCCTTGTCGAGGCGCACCTGTCCCTTGCCGTCGTAGCCCATGCGCGCGGTCTTCAAGACGGCAGGCGCCCCCAGATCGCGCAGCACGCGCGCCACCGCCTCCGGCCCGGAGACTTCGCCGTAGCGCGCCGTGGGCACGTTGATGGAGGTGAGGAAATCCTTTTCGCGCAGTCGGTCCTGGCAAATCTGCAGCACCTCGGGAGACGGGCGCACCGGCACCCGCCCTGCCAGAAATGCGGCGGCGGCGTGGGGCACGTTCTCGAACTCGAAGGTCACCGCGTCGACCGCCGCGGCAAAACGGTCGAGCGCATCTTCGTCTTCGTAGGAAGCGACCGTCGCGCGCGAGGTGGCCTGCGCGGCCGGCGCGTCCTTCTCGGGGCAAAAGATATGCGTGCGGTAGCCCAGGTGCGCCGCCGCGGTCGCGGTCATCCTGCCAAGCTGGCCGCCGCCCAGGATGCCGATCACCGAGCCCGGCGGCAGCGTGGATTTGCTCTCTTCGCTCATCACCCGTTCCGTTCAGCGCCCTCTGGCCTATCAGTCAGGCGTTTCGGCCACCGAGTCGCTCTGCCGGCGCCGCCATTCAGTGAGGTTCGCGTCGACCTCCGCGTTTTCCAGTGCGACGACCGAGGCCGCCAGAAGCGCCGCGTTCTTCGCGCCGGCCCGGCCAATGGCGAGCGTGCCCACCGGCACGCCGCCCGGCATCTGGACAATGGACAGCAGGCTGTCCAATCCCGACAGCGCCTTGCTTTCCACCGGCACGCCAAAGACCGGAAGGGTCGTCAGCGAAGCCACCATGCCCGGCAAATGGGCCGCGCCGCCGGCGCCGGCGATGATCACGCGCAGACCGCGCTCTTTCGCCTGCTTGGCGTAAGCGACCATGCGGTCCGGCGTTCGATGGGCAGAGACGATTCGCGTTTCATGCGCGACGCCCAGCTCGTCCAGCAGTTCGGCCGCGTGGCGCATGGTTTCCCAGTCCGACTGACTGCCCATGATGATGCCGACATCGGGCGTGCTCTCGGCCATTAGGCTCTCCCGGATCGTGGCCGACGCCAGGCGCCGGTCAGGGCCGCGCATTCTGTGCAAAGCCGCGAACGCGCGCAAGGCCCCGTCGTGCGCCGGACATCAGGCGATGATGTCCGGCAGGAGCTGCGTTTCTATTTTGATGATCTCGTCTTTAAGAGAGAGTTTGCGCTTCTTCAGTCTGCGTACCAGTAGCTCGTCGCGGCGCGGATCATCGCCCATGCGTTCGATCACGTCGTCGAGGTCGCGATGTTCGCTTTTCAGCCGCTCGAGCCGCTGGCGAAGCTGTTTGACGTATTCCGACTCGGGCTCGTTCGTGTCGTCGCCGCACATGACTGCAATTCGCGCCTTCCGCGGCGCCGGTCCGCCTTTGGCAGGCCGGCACCTTATGGCGTTTTATTATACGTCGCGTTGCCCGCCGAAGGGAAAGGATTTGCGGCGGCTGTGTGTGCCGCGCGCTGTTGAACTGCCGCTGGTTTTGGCAAAAGATCAAGGCCGAAACACAACCCGGCTGGGCCAATGAGCAAGCGAATCGGCATTCTGACAAGCGGCGGCGACTGCGCCGGGTTGAATGCGGTGCTGCGTGCGCTCGTCCTCAGGGCCGTGGAAGGTTATGGCTGGCAGGTCATCGGCATCGAGAAAGGCACTGCGGGCCTCATGGCCCGTCCCGTCGAGGCGCGCGAGCTGACCCCCGCGGACTTTAGCGGAAACCTGCTGCGCCAGGGCGGCACCGTCCTGGGCACCACCAACAAGGGCGATCCCTTCGCCTACCCGATGGACGGCGGAGAGGTGCGCGACCGCTCGCAGGAGGTGATCGCGGGCTACCGCGAATTGGAGCTCGACGCCCTCATCGGTATCGGCGGCGACGGCTCGATGGCGATCTTGCGGCGGCTGGCGCAGCAAGGCGGCATCGATCTGGTCGGCATTCCAAAGACGATCGACAACGACGTGGGCAGCACGGAAATTTCCATTGGCCACTGGAGCGCGGTCACCGTGGCGACCAATGCGCTGGACCACCTGCAGCCCACGGCCGCCAGCCACAGCCGTGTCATGGTGCTCGAGGTGATGGGCCGCGACGCCGGTCACATTGCCCTGGCCAGCGGCATTGCCGGCGGCGCCGATATCATCCTCATACCGGAGGTGCCGTGGTCCGTGACCGCCGTCGCGGCGAAGCTGGAGGAACTGAAGCGCTGGGGCCGCAACTTCGCCCTCGTTGTGGTGGCCGAAGCGGTGAAGACCGAATCGGGTGAAAAGGTCGAACAGCAGCAGAGCAGCGGCACGGTCACCTATGGCGGCATCGGTCATTACGTGGCCCGGCGAATCGCCGAGGCCACCGGCGCGGAAACCCGGGTGACCGTGCTGGGCCACGTGCAGCGCGGCGGCATTCCGGGCGCCCGGGACCGGCTGATGGCCTCCGTTTTTGGAGTTCACGCCGTCGATCTGGTGGCGCAGGGCCGGTTCGACCGCCTCGTCGTCTGGCGCCACCGGCAGGCGGTGGACGTGCCGCTCGAAGATGCGATTTCCGCCTACAAGGCCGTGGAGGTGGACGGGCCGCTGGTCAAGACCGCGCGCGGCCTCGGCATTTCCCTGGGTGACGAGGCTTCGGCGGCCGCGGAAAAGCCCTGATGGGACGCAATCCGACCGGAAGCGCGCAGGCGCCCGACTCCGACAAGAACCCGTTCTGGTCCTTCTCGCTCGAAATTTATGCCCGGCCGGGCGTGGCGCCTGCCTGCATCGCCTTGCAGGACCGCCTGGGCCTGGACGTCAACCTGCTGCTTTACCTGTGCTGGCGGGCCAGCCTGGGCCTCGCGGTCGAAGCGGAGGAGCTGGCCGATCTTATGGTCCGCGCCGCACTGTGGCAGAGCCGCGTCGTGCAGCCCCTGCGGGCGGTGCGCCGCGCGCTCAAAGGCCAGGATATGGTGGACGCCGAGGCCGGCGAGGATTTGCGCGAGCGCGTGAAGGCCCTCGAGCTCGAGGCCGAACGGCTGGAGCAGGCCATGCTGCGCGAAGCCTTGCGGGATTCTGCCGGCCAGCCTCTCGCCGACCAGAAGGAAGCGGCGCTAATGGCAGCCGGCAACATTGCCGTCTACCTGCGGGCCGCGGGGGTCGAGCCGGGCCTGGAGGATGTCGCCGACCTCGCCGCCCTCCTGCGCGGCAGTTTTCCGCAGGTCCCTCCATTGGAAGCCGTCTGGATGCTGCGGCCCTAGTCCTCGCGGGAGATCCGGCTATTTCGCGGCCTCGGGCGGGCGCGACCTGCCCACACCCTCGCCCCAACGGCGCACCAGCGGGCTGTCGAGGCCGAAGAGGTCGAGCACC
>JAWVYK010000186.1:0-5532 GCA_033722755.1 Rhodovibrionaceae bacterium
CTGGTGGTCGGCACCATCATCGCCTCGATGCAGGCCGGGGCGGTCAGCTACCTCTACTACGCCGACCGGGTCTACCAGTTGCCGCTGGGTCTGATCGGCATTGCATTCGGCATCGTCCTGCTGCCGGATCTTTCGCGCAAGCTGCGCGCGGGCGAGGACGCAGCGGCGCGCGACAGCCTGAATCGCGGCCTGGAACTGGCCATGCTGCTGACCCTGCCGGCGACCGCGGCGCTGATCGTCATACCCTGGGAAATCATCGTGGTGCTGTTCGAGCGCGGGGCCTTCGCCGCGGAGGCCAGCGAGGCGACGGCCGCGGCGCTCATGGCTTTCGCCACGGGGCTGCCGGCTTTCGTGCTGGTGAAAATCTTCCAGCCCGCGTTCTACGCGCGCGAGGACACGGTGACGCCGCTGAAGACCGCGGTGGTGAGCGTCGTGGCCAATATCGTGCTTTCGCTGGCGCTGTTCTTTCCGCTGCGCCACGTGGGCATCGCGCTCGCCACCTCCATCGCCGCCTGGCTGCACATCGCCCTGCTCGGCGGGCTTTTGCACAAACGCGGCTTCCTGGAGATCGACGCGCGCTGCCGCAGGCGACTGCCGCGCATCGTGCTGGCCAGCGCTGTCATGGGCGCGGCCGTGTGGTTGGCCGCGCGACCCCTGGCGTCCTGGTTCGAGGCCGGCGTGCTGGTCAAAGTCTCGGCCCTGGCGATCCTCGTGGGCGGCGGCATCGCCGTCTTCGCGCTTGCCGCGGTGCTGACCGGCGCAGCCGATGCCAGGGAAATCAAGGCACAGCTCACCCCGCGGCGCGGCGGTCGCATGGCGCCCGATGCCTGAGCGCCGGCTCTTGACCGCGCAAGGCCGAGCGGCGATAACCCGGCGCGGTCGGTGCGCCTGCGTTTCGTGGCGCTTCGGCCGCGCCTTGCGAAGCGGTCAGAGCATCCAGGAATGAAGCGAATCTTCTCGGGCGTGCAGCCCACCGGCAACCTGCATCTGGGCAACTACCTGGGCGCCATCCGCAATTTCGTGGCGCTGCAGGAGGAGTACGACTGCATCTACTGCGTGGTCGACCTGCATGCGATCACCGTCTGGCAGGACCCGAAGGAACTGGCGCGGCATACGCGCGAGGTCACCGCCGCCTATCTGGCCGCCGGCATCGACCCGGAGCGCTGCATCATCTTCAACCAGAGCCAGGTGGCCGGCCACGCGGAACTGGCGTGGATCTTCAATTGCGTGGCGCGCATCGGCTGGCTGAACCGCATGACGCAGTTCAAGGAGAAGGCCGGCAAGCACCGCGAGCAGGCCTCGGCGGGGCTCTACATCTATCCCGCTCTGATGGCCGCCGACATCCTGCTCTACAAGGCCACGCACGTGCCCGTGGGCGAGGATCAGAAGCAGCACCTGGAGTTCACCCGCGACGTTGCGGCCAAGTTCAACTACGACTACGAGCGCGAGGTTTTCCCGGTGCCGGAGCCCCTGATCTTGGGCTCCGCCGCGCGGGTCATGTCGCTGCGCGACGGGGCGAAGAAGATGTCGAAGTCCGATGCCTCGGACGCCAGCCGCATCAACATGACCGACGACGCCGACCAGATCGCGCAGAAGATCCGCCGGGCGACCACCGATCCCGACCGGCTTCCGGGGCCGGAGGTGCTGGACGCCGCCGGCGAGTTGCCCGAGGAGACCCGCAAGGCCCGGCCCGAAGCCTACAACCTGCTGGGCATCTATGCCGCGCTTTGCGACTGGTCCTGGCAGCGCGTGCTGGAGGAGTTCGCCGGCAAGGGCTTCGCGGAGTTCAAGACGGCGCTGACCGAGCTGGCGGTGGAGAAGCTGGGGCCCATCGGCGCGGAGATGAAGCGCCTGTCCGACGACCCGGCGACCGTCGATGCGGTGCTGGCCAAGGGCGCGGAAAACGCCCGGCGAATCGCCGAGCCGGTGCTGGCGGAAGTGCACGAGACCGTGGGCTTCCTGAGAAGCTAGCCGGCCGGACGCCGGCGCATCTCTTCTGCCGGGAGCGACGCTTCCGGTCCGGTCTCGCGTTTGTCCCGGTTTTGTGTCCGGCGGTTGCGCGGCATTCGTGCACAGCGCAATCCGCTCAACCCGCGGTATTCCTACATTGATCGTGCGGGAATCCGGCAGTAGGCTTGATGGACAGGGGAGTCAGCCGTCCATTCACCACGCCTCCCCGGGGGACCGTAACCGACTTTCCGCGCCCAATGTAATGCAGGTATACCTTCCCATTGCCGAGCTTTCGCTGGACGTCTTCGTGCTGCTCGGCCTGGGGGGTGTCATCGGACTCCTGTCCGGCATCTTCGGCGTCGGCGGCGGTTTCCTGATGACGCCGCTGCTGATCTTCATCGGCGTGCCGCCGGCAGTGGCGGTGGCGACTCAGGCGAACCAGGTGGTGGCTTCGTCCGTCTCGGGCGTGCTGGCGCACTGGCGTCGCGGCAACGTCGACCTTCGCATGGGTCTGGTCCTGCTGGCCGGGGGCTTCGCGGGCTCGACCGCCGGTGTCAGCCTGTTCTCGCTGCTGCGCCAACTGGGCCAGATCGATCTCGTAATCAATCTGTCCTACGTCGTCTTCCTCGGCACCATTGGCGTGCTGATGGTCATGGAAGGCGCGCGCGCACTGCTGCGCCGCCGGCGCGCCGGGCCGCGGCGCAAGCTGCACCAGCACACCTGGATCCATGGACTGCCGTTGAAGGTCCGCTTCCGCAAGTCGCGGCTCTACATCTCGGCGCTGGTGCCGCTGTCGATCGGCTTCGGCGTGGGCGTGCTCTCGGCCATCATGGGCGTAGGCGGCGGCTTCATCCTGGTGCCGGCGATGATCTACTTGCTTGGCATGCCGACCATCGTGGTGATCGGCACCTCGCTGTTCCAGATCATCTTCGTGGCCGCCAACGTGACCTTCTGGCAGGCCACGCAGAACCAGACCGTGGACGTGGTTCTGGCGATCATCCTGCTGGCCGGCGCCGTCATAGGCGCGCAGTTCGGCACCCGCCTGGGCAGCCGGCTGCCCAGCGACGCGCTGCGGCTGCTCCTGGGGCTGATCGTCATCGTGGTCTGCGGCCGGCTGTTCTTCGAATTGATTGCCGAGCCCATCGACATCTACTCGATGAGCATAAGGTGATGCGCCGGGCGAGGATCATAGGCGCCGTCGCGGCCGGGCTCGCCGCCGGCCTGCTGACGCTGAGCGCGCTGCAGGTTGCGCGCGTGGCCTTCGCCGCGCCGCTTGTGGCCGATATTTCCGACCACCTGGTGGCCATCACGACGGGTTTTGCAGGCACCGACGTCCTGCTCTTCGGCGCTGTCGAGGAAAAAGGCGACGTCGTGGTCATGGTCCGCGGTCCGCGCGAGGCCATCACCATGTACCGCAAGAGCCGGGTGGCCGGCATCTGGATCAACACGGCCTCGATGACCTTCGAGCAGGTGCCCAGTTTCTACGCCATCGCCGCTTCGGCGCCGCTGGAGGACATCGCCGGCGAGTCGCTGCGCCGCCGCCACGAGCTGGGCGTGGAGTATGCGCTGCCCTCGCTGCCCCTCGCCAAGGCTTCGCGCAACATCGCCCGGGAATGGAAGGCCGCGCTGCTGCGCAATCTGCAGCGCCAGGCGCTCTATCCGCGGCAGGTGGGTCGGGTCAATTTCCTGGGCAACCAGCTTTTCCGCACGCGGCTGTTTTTCCCGGCGAACGTGCCCACCGGCAACTACCAGGTCGAAACCTACTTTATCCGCGACCAGCGCGTGATCGGCGCGCAGACCACGCCGCTGGCCGTCTCCAAGCTCGGCATGGAAGCCGACATTTTCGACTTCGCGCACCATTACGCGCCCTATTACGGTTTGATTGCGGTGGCCGTGGCGCTGGTGGCAGGATGGATCGCGCACGCGGTCTTCAGGCGGGGCTGAGAACGACAGAAAGCACGATCATGGTCGCGGACGACGACAAGTCTCAGCCGAACGACGCCCAGGACGAGGAGCCGGCGAAGGAGTCCGGCGCCGGCAAGCGCGGGCGCGCCAGCGGGCGCGTCTTTCTGGTGGTTGTCGACAACACCGAGGAAATGCAGGTGGCGCTGCGCTTTGCCAGCCGCCGGGCACGCAACACCGGCGGACGGGTGGCGCTGCTCTATGTCATAGAGCCGAACGACTTCCAGCATTTCATGGCCGTCGGCGACCTGATGCGCGAGGAAGCCCGAAGCGAGGCGGAGCAAGTGCTGCAGAGAATGGCCGCCACGGTATCCGAGCTTTCGGGCTCGGTGCCGATTCTCTACGTGCGCGAAGGCACACGGCGCGATCAGCTGATGGAGCTGATCGAGGAGGAGCCGCAGATCTCCATCCTCGTGCTCGGCGCGCAGACCGGCCAGGGCGGTCCGGGCCCCCTGGTTTCCGCCTTGACCGGCAAGTTCATGGGCCGGCTGCGCGTGCCCATCACCGTGGTGCCCGGCAACCTCTCCGAGGATGATATCGACAGCATCGGCTGACCCCGGGGGTGGCCGAAAGGCCCGCCGGGGCGGGGGTCACGGCGCTTGTGTCTTGAACCCCGCCGGTTTCCGCACCAATTTATCGGCCAAGACACGACGCAAATCGCCTGCTGGAGCTATCGCGATATGTTCATCCAGACCGAAGAGACGCCGAATCCAGCGACACTGAAATTCCTGCCGGGGCGCACGGTCCTGGAAAGCGGGACCGCCGACTTCCGCAATGGCGCGGACACCAGCCGCGCGCCGCTGGCCCAGCGGCTGTTCCAGGTCGACGGCGTGGAAGGCGTGTTTTTCGGCGCCGACTTCGTCAGCATCACCAAAGCCGACGACAAAGAGTGGTTCCTGCTCAAGCCGGCGATCCTGGGCGTCATCATGGAGCACTTTACCGCCGGGCGGCCGGTCCTCCTGGAGGACGACATCGAGGCCGGGGCGGCGGACGAGGAGGACGACGAGGTCGTCGCGCAGATCAAGGAACTCCTGGACACACGGGTGCGGCCAGCGGTTGCGCAGGACGGCGGCGACATTCTCTTCCACGGCTTCGAGGACGGCGTGGTCTACCTGCATATGCAGGGCGCGTGCGCCGGCTGTCCAAGCTCGACGGCGACGCTGAAGATGGGCATCGAAAATCTTCTGCGTCACTACATTCCCGAGGTCAACGAGGTGCGCCCGGTCGTCTGATTTCGGGCCTTTGCCTCGCGTCAAGAAATTTCGTGCTATAATGGCTCCGCCGGCGGGATGTTGGGAGGTCCGGGCCGGCGGATAAATGCTGCGCATGCGCCATGTAGCCGTGGCGCGGCGGGCGGCAAGGGTTGGGCACAGGCAGGGGAGGCCCGAGCTTCGTGACATTTATCAATTCTGGCGGGACCGGCCGCAACGCAGCGGTTGCGGGCGCGGTGCTCTGCGCCGTGGCGATGGCGATCGTTTTCCTTTCCTGGCGCATGGTCGAGGAGGCGCGCGAGCTTGCCCTGCTCGCACCCGAGCGCACCGGCGCGAGCGCACAGCTTCCGGCGCTTGGCGATCCGGCGGCGGGCCTGTCCGGCGCGCTCGATGCGCGCGTGGTGCTGCC
>JAWVYK010000187.1:0-5532 GCA_033722755.1 Rhodovibrionaceae bacterium
CCAGGGGAACGCTTCAGGCATGTCTCCACAGTCGATCGCCTTCGTCGCCGCGGACACCAAGGAGGCACAGGACGCGCTCGAGCGCTTGAAACAGCGCTACGACAGCGTCGCGCCGGAAAGCGCCGAGGTCATCGTCGCGCTGGGCGGCGACGGATTGATGCTGGAGACCCTGCACCGCTACCTGCACCGCAACGTGCCGATCTACGGCATGAACTGCGGCACAGTCGGATTCCTGATGAACGAGTACAGCGAGGAGAAGCTCGACGAGCGTTTGGCGGCGGCCTCGCGCGTCACCTTGCACCCCCTGCATATGGCCGCCCATACGGTGGCCGGAGAGAGCGTCGAGGCCTTGGCGATCAACGAGGTCTCCCTGCTGCGCGAGAGCCGGCAGGCGGCGAAAATCGTCATCTCCATCGACGGCGTTGTGCGGCTGTCAGAGTTGATTTGCGACGGCATCCTCGTGGCCACGCCGGCCGGCAGCACGGCCTACAACCTTTCGGCCCACGGTCCGATCATCCCCATCGGCGCGCCGCTGCTGGCGCTCACCCCGATCAGCGCCTTCCGCCCCAGGCGCTGGCGCGGCGCACTGTTGCCGCACAAGGCGCAGGTGACATTCGAGATTCTGCAAGCCGCCAAGCGGCCGGTCTCGGCCACGGCCGACTACACCGAGGTGCGCGATGTCGCCCGGGTGGAACTTCACGAGGATCGGAGCGTGGCCCTCGCGCTTCTCTTCGACCCGGAGCACAACCTGGAAGAGCGCATCCTGCGCGAACAGTTCCTGCCGTAAGCTTCGTCGACCGCGCCTTGCTCAGTCTTCGGGCGGCGGCAGCGCCTCGCCGGTCGGCGTATCCAGCGGCGGGTCGTGCATCTCGTAGCGCGGCAATTCGTCGTCGATTTTCAGCCACGGCAGTTGGCGCGAGGTCCAGATGTGCTGCTCCGGCTTCACCCGCTCGGGCGCGTCGAGGGCGCCCAGCATGACCTCCAGCCACTCCGGCTTGTCCAACGGCTCGAAGAAGAGCTGGCTGCCGCAGGTGGGGCAGAACTGCCGAACCCCGCGGTGCGAGGACCGATAGCGGCTGACCTCTCCCTCGATCTTCACCTTGCCGGTCTGGAAGACCACGCCCACGAAGACCGGCGCGCCGGTGGCCCGGCGGCAGATCCTGCAATGGCAATAGCCGACCACATCCGGCGGGCCTTCGCAGGTAAAGCGCACGCCGCCGCAGTTGCAGCCGCCCTCGTAAAGCTCGCTCATCGATGCCCCCTTGAAATGCACGAACGCCGGCCGGGGCAAGTCCCGGCCGGCGCGCATTGTGCCGCAGGTGAAGACAGAGGCGAAAGCCTTACCGCCGCCAGAAGGGCTTCTCGGCCTCGCGCATGGCATCCATGGGGTGGATGCCCATGTCGCGCAGGAGGCGATCGTCCATCGCCGCCAGTTGGGCGCGCTGGCTTGCGCGCTCCTGCCAGGTCAGCACGCGGTTGGCGATGGCCGCGAACACATCGCTGGGCCGGACACGATGAACGCGGAACCGGCCGGGCGTGGTGTCCACGCAGTGCGTTCCAGAGATTCTATAGACCTGTTCCATCACGAGCTCTCCTTATCGATTAGAGAAGGGTGAGAGCGCTGTCCAGTGGCTCTCCCGTATCTCTTTTGCCAAGCGTCATGCGAGGAATATGATTGGCTTGAAGCGATCCGGCAAACGATGTTATTTCATGCAATCCATTAGTTATTTTTATCCGAACCATGGCTCGTAAACTGCCACCCCTGAATGCCCTGCGCGCCTTCGAGGCCGCGGCCCGCCACCTCTCCTTCACCAAGGCGGCGGAGGAGTTGAACGTCACCCAGGCCGCCGTCAGCCATCAGGTGAAGACCCTGGAGGAGGTGCTGGACGTTGAGCTGTTCCGTCGGCTGAACCGGCAGATCCAGCTCACCGAGGCGGGCGAGACGCTGCTGCCGGCCGCCAGCCAGGCCTTCGATTCGCTGGCGGTGGCCGTGTCCCGGCTGCCCACGGCAGATCGCACGGGCGAGCTCAGGCTCTCCGCCCTGCCCTCTTTCGCCGCCAAGTGGCTGATGCCGCGCCTGTTTCGATTCCGCGAGCTGCACCCGGACATCGACATCCTGCTGGAGGCCTCGCACGTCCTGACGGACTTTCGCCGCTCGGACACCGACCTTGCGATTCGCTATGGAGGCGGCAACTACGAGGGCCTCAGCATCGAGCTGCTGATGCGCGAGGAGCATCTGCCGGTCTGCAGCCCGCGCCTGCTGGAGGATGCGCGGGCCAACGGCCCGCCGCTGGAGGTGCCGGAAGATCTGGCGCGCCACACGCTGCTGCACGACGATTCCCCGGGCACCTTCGAGTTCCCGGCCTGGGACACCTGGTTGAAAGCCGCCGGGGTCGAGGGTGTCGACACGCGCCACGGGCCGCGGTTTTCCGATTCCGCCATGCTCGTGCAGGCCGCCGTGGCAGGCTATGGCGTGGCGCTGGGCCGCCGCTCGCTCTGCGCCGAAGAGCTGGCCAGCGGGCAACTGGTGGCGCCCTTCGATTTCGTGCTGCGCGCGGATGCGGCCTACTACCTCGCCGCATTGCCCGAGAAGTGGGACTCCCCGAAGGTACATGCCTTCCGCAACTGGCTGCACGCCGAGGTCGAGCGGACCGACCGCCTGGGAGAGCACGCACCCGGCAGCCGGGCCTGACAAGGGCGCCACCGCGCTGGGGGCTGGAAACCGGCCGGCGGCTGCGGCATTCTGGCGCGTCCGCCGATTTCATCCAGCCCTACGATCCAGACGACCCTCGGGAGGACTGCCTTGTCCGAAAGCCATGGCGTTTCGCGCACCAGCCGGGAGATGATCGAGCGTCTCGTGGCATTCGACACCACGAGCCGCAACTCCAATCTGGAGCTGATCGAGGATGTGGCCGGCTACCTGCAGGGCTTGGGCATCGAAAGCGAGCTGGTGAAAAGCGAGGACGGCCGAAAAGCCAACCTCTACGCCACCATCGGCCCGGCGGACAAACCCGGGATCGCGCTCTCCGGCCATACCGACGTGGTGCCCATCGACGGCCAGGACTGGAGCGTCGATCCGTGGCGGGTCTCGGAGGCCGACGGGCGGCTCTACGGCCGCGGCACCTCGGACATGAAGAGTTTCATCGCCGTCGCGCTCGCCTTTGCGCCGCGCTTCGTCGAAGCGGACCTCTCGACGCCGATCCACTTCTGCTTCTCGTACGACGAGGAGGTAGGGTGCCTGGGCGTGCGCCGCCTGCTGGCGGAGCTTTCCGAGCGGCCGATCAAGCCGGCCTGCGTGATTATTGGCGAGCCCACCGACATGAAGGTGGTCAACGCGCACAAGGGCAAGCTCAGCTACCGCTGCAAGGTGCGCGGGCTGGCCGGGCATTCCTCGCTGGCGCCGCACTGCGTCAACGCCGTGGAATATGCCGCGCGCGTCATCGTCCGGCTGAGCGACATGGCCCGCGAGAAAGCCGAGGACGGCCCCTTGGACGAGGATTTCGACGTACCGTTCACGACGGTGCATACCGGGCCGATCACCGGCGGCACGGCGCTGAACATCGTGCCCAGCGAATGCAGCTTCGAGTTCGAGTTCCGCAACCTGCCGCAGGAAGATGCGGAAGGCCTGCTGGCGCAGATCCAGGACTACGCCGCGAGCGAGCTCGAGCCCGAAATGCAGGCCATCGACCGGCAGGCCGGGTTCGAGTGGGAGGAAATGTCGGTCTTCCCGGCACTGGACACGCCGCCCGATGAAGAGGTCGTGGGCCTCGCCAAGCAGCTGGCCGGCGCCAATTCCACCACCAAGGTGGCCTTCGGCACCGAGGCCGGCCTGTTCAGCGCCGGCGGCATCACCGCGGTCGTCTGCGGGCCGGGCTCCATCGAGCAGGCGCACAAGCCGGACGAATACGTCGAGCTGAAGCAGATCGCGGCCTGCGAGGCCTTCATGGAGCGGCTGCTGGAGCGCGCCGGCGCCTGAGGCGCGGCCGCCGCCCCATATCGGCATGAGCGACGGGCTTTCCCCTTCCACCCCACCACCCTCGGTCCACGCCGGCCTGGCGATGGCCGCCGGCACGCTGGCGCTGGGCGCGGCAGGCGGCTGGGTGGCGACGTGGCTGAGTCTGCCGCTGCCCTGGATGATCGGGGCCATGCTCGTCACCACGCCGCTGGCCGCGCTCGGCGGACCGCTTTTCGTGCATCCCAAGCTGCGCACGGCGATGGTGACCATCCTGGGCGTCATGCTGGGCAGCCAGTTCAGCCCGGCGATCCTGGACCAGCTCGACCGCTGGGCGGCGGGCCTGGGCGTGCTGGTCCTGTATGTCGTGGTCTCGGGCGCGCTGGCGGTGGTCTTCCTCAGGCGCGTCTGCCGCTACGACCCCATCACCGCATACTTCTCCGCCATGCCGGGCGGGCTTTCGGAGATGATCATCGTCGGCTCCGCCATGGGCGGCGATGCACGGATCATCTCGCTGAGCCACGCAGCGCGGGTGCTGCTGGTGGTGATGACCCTGCCCTTCGCCTTCCAGTTCGCGCTCGACTACGACACCGGCGACCGGCCGGCCGCCGGCGTGCCGATTGCGGAGCTGCCGACCACGGAGCTCGCCATCCTGCTGGCCTGCGCGGTGCTGGGATACGCCCTGGCGCGGCTGATGCGCGTGCCGGCGGCGCAGGTCGTGGGGCCGATGGTGGTCTCGGCGGCCGTGCACTTCGCCGGGCTGAGCCAGGCCAGTCCGCCCATCGAGCTGGTCGCCGCCAGCCAGGTTGTGATCGGCGCGGCCATCGGCAGCCGCTTCGCCGGTGTGGACCTGCGCTTCATCCTCAAGGCCGTGGCCGGCGCGGCGGGCGTGACAGCCGTGCTGCTGGCGATGACCGTCGTCTTCGCGCTCGCCCTCGCGGCGGCGACCGAGGCGCCGCTCAGCAGCCTGATCCTGGCCTACGCGCCCGGCGGCCTGGCGGAGATGAGCCTGGTCGCCCTGGCGCTGTCGGTCGACACCGCCTTCGTGGCCACGCACCACATCGTGCGCATCTTCCTGGTGGTGGTCCTGGCGCCCGCCGCCTTCCGCCTGTTCCGCCGGGCGGAGAGCACGGGCGCGCCGCCGCCGGAGAGTTAGGCGAACTTCGCGGTGATGCCGCCGTCGACGACCAGTTCCGTCGCCGTCACGTATCTCGACTCGTCGGAGGCGAGGAACAGCGAGGCGTAGGCCACGTCCCAGGCATCGCCCATCTTGCCGGTCGGGCACTGGGCGTCGCGGATCTCGATCATCTTGTCGATGTCCCCCTCGGCGTAGACGCCCTTCAGCGGCTCGACGATCATCGGCGTGTTCATCAGCCCCGGCAGGATGGCGTTCGCGCGGATGCCCTTCTTGGCGTACTCCAGCGCCACCGCGCGGGTGAACTGGACCACCCCGGCCTTGGAGGCGTTGTAGGAGATGTAGGGCACGCCGGTATAGCGGATGGCGGCGATCGAGGAGATGTTCACGATCGCGCCTGCGCCCTGCTTTTCCATGATTGGCAGGACGTGCTTGCAGGTCAGGA
>JAWVYK010000188.1:0-5531 GCA_033722755.1 Rhodovibrionaceae bacterium
CTGATCCTGACGGCGCAGAAGGACGAGATCGATCGGGTGGCCGGATTCACGCTGGGCGCCGACGACTACGTGGTGAAGCCTTTCTCGCCGCGCGAGCTGGTGGAGCGGGTGAAGGCGATCCTGCGCCGTGCGGGCAACGCGTCCTCACGGGCGGCCGACGACGACAAGGTCTTGCGCCGGGCGGGGCTGGAACTCGACCCGATACGGCACAGCGTCACCTGCAACGGCCGGCCCATCGAGCTGACGCGTCTGGAATTCGCTCTGCTGCGCGCCTTCATGGCCGAACCGGGCCGCGTTTTCAGCCGACAGGAGCTTCTCGACCGCATCTACGCCGACCAGATCTCGGTGGTCGATCGGGTTATCGATGTCCACGTCGGCAAGCTGCGGCAGAAGATCGAAGCCACGCCCTCGCAGCCGAAGCTGATCCGCACGGTGCGCGGCGTCGGCTACAGCTTCACCGAATCCGAAACCGCCTGATCCGCCGGGCGTCGAACCATGCGCATCACCCTCCTCCTCAAGCTTCTGGCCGTGAACCTGCCGGTGATCGTCGCGGCCATGGCCGTCGTGTGGTTCGCAGTCGATATCCTGGGCGCGAATTATTTTTCGACCCTCATGGAGCAATACGGGATCAATCCCGACGACACGCACCGGATGTTCATCGAATCGATCCACCGCTATCTGCTGCAGGCCAGCGTGGCAGCGGTCGTCATTGCGGTGCTGTTGTCGTTCCTGCTGACCCGGCGGGTGCTGAAGCCGCTTGCGGCGATGCAGCAGGCAACCCGACGCCTGGCCCGGGGCGACTACACGGCGCGCGCCGAGCCGGCGAGCCGGGACGAGCTGGGCGATCTGGCCGAGGCCTTCAACCAGATGGCCGCCGGCCTCGAGCGCGGCGAGCGGCTGCGCCGCGCGATGGTGGCGGACGTCGCCCACGAGTTGCGCACGCCGCTCACCAATCTGCGCGGCTATCTGGAGGCGATCGCCGATGGAGTGATCGAGCCCGACAGGGAGACGCTCGACATGCTGCAGGCGGAAATCCTGCGCCTGGTGCGCCTGGTCGACGACCTGCACAACCTGAGCCAAGCGGAAATCGCCGATGCAACCCTCAAACGCGAGCGGCTGGACCTCCCGCGCATCGTCGAGGCCGCGCTGGCGCTCGAGCGCCCGGTGCTCGACCGCGCCGGCGTGGCGGTGGAGGTTGAGATTCCAGACAACGCGAAACGCCTGATGGCGGACGAGGACAAGCTCGCACAGGTGCTCGGCAACCTCGTGCGCAACGCCCGGCAATACACGCCGGCGAACGGACACATTCGCATCGCCGCGGCGCGCGCGGGCGGCCGGACGAAAATCACCGTCGGCAACTCCGACCCGGTAGAAGCGCTCGAAGACCTGCCGCACATCTTCGAGCGCTTCTACCGGGTCGACAAGTCACGCTCACGCGCGAGCGGCGGCGCCGGCATCGGCCTGGCCATCGTGAAGAGCCTGGTGGAGGCGCACGGCGGCCGCGTCGCCGCGCAAAGCCGCGACGGCTGGACCGAAGTCAGCATCGAATTGCCCGACTGAGCCGCCCTGCCAGCGGGTTCGCGGGCTGCCCCGTGCGTCCTTTAACGAATCTTTACACGACTCTTAACCGGAGGGAGCAGCCGCCGGTGTATCCTCCCCGCTTTGTGCCCGCAGCCAAAGCGATGCGGGCCAGTGCCACGAGAGAACTCAGACCCCCAAACGCAAGCAACAGAGGAGACTTCACAATGGCGACAAACCGCAAACGGCTGATCGGCTCGCTGACGGCGCTTACCACCGCCGCGGCCCTGTCGGGCGCCTATGTCGTGCCCGCCATGGCCGAGGCCGCGCCGCAGCCCAATCCGTCCGCCGTCCAGCTTGCCGCCTGCAATCCCTGCAACCCTTGTGCGGCGAGCGCCTGCAACCCCTGTAATCCCTGCGCCGCCGGTGCGTGCAATCCGTGCAATCCTTGCGCCGCCAGCCCGTGCAATCCGTGCAACCCCTGCGCGGCCAATCCGTGCAATCCGTGCAATCCCTGCGCGGCGAACTAGGCGTACAATCGCCGGGCGGGGCGCGGCCGACGCCGTGTCCCGCCGGCGTCTCGAAACGGGAGAATGCAATGGCGCTTCGCATGACATCCGCTCTGGCGGCCATCGCGCTCGCCTTTACGCTGGGCCAGCCCTCGCAGTCCGAAGCCGCGCAACGCGTGCAGGTGACGGGCGAGGTCATCGACAGTTGGTGCTACCTGACGCAGATCATGTATGCCCAGGGCACCGCCCATCACCAGTGCGCCGTCTGGTGCGCTGCCGGAGGTGTTCCGGTCGCCATCCGCAGCGCCGAGGAAGAGGTCTATTTCATCCTCAAGATCGGCGACGACGGCCAGAATGTGGCCAACCCGCGGGTTTTGGAGATGCAGACCCACAAGATCACCGTCGACGGCGATCTCTACGAGCGTGACGGCATGAAATATCTCGTGGTCGACCGCGTCGTCGACGACACGGGTATCGTCAACGAAACCCACCAGGACTTCGGTATCCAACCGTTTGGAGAGTAATACGCCATGCGCACGATGATTCTGGCCGCCGCCGCGGCCATCGCCATGGGCGCCGCGGGCGCCGCGCAGGCCGCCGAGAGCTGGGGGCTGCCGAACGAGGAAAAGGCCCGCTTCGAAGCCAAGGCCGTCGACGTGCTCTGCGAGCTCACCGGCGACTGCCCGGACAATTGCGGAGACGGCAGCCGGCAGATGGGCCTGCTGATGGACGACGGCACGCTGATCATGCCGCTGAAGAACCAAGTGATCTTCGCCGGTGCGGCCTGGGAGCTCGCCCCGTTCTGCGGGCAGAGGGTGATCGCCGACGGCCTGTTCTCGGAGAACCGGGGGCACCGCGTCTTCGCGCTGCAGTTCGTGAGACCGGCGCCGGACGGCAAGTGGCGTCGCGCCAACCGCTTCAAGAACCGCTGGGCGGAGTCCCAGGGCCTGCCCGCCGACAGCCCGAAAGCGAACAAGTGGTTCCGCCATGATCCGCTTGTCGAGAAGGTGCTCGAGGAAGACGGCAAGCTGGGCCTCGGTCCCGAGGCGGACGAAGCCTACTTGGGGCAAGAGTGATGCTGCGTCTGAGCGTTGTCTCGTTCGCGGCGGGCCTCTGCCTTGCTGGCCCGGTCCTCGCGCATGACGGCGAGGACCACGGCGCGGCGGGCGCGGACCCGGCCTGGCGGCCGCCCGCTGCCGCCGTTCCGCCGGCGGCCTTCGGGCTCGACGTCGGCGGACCCTTCGAACTTGTCGATCATGAGGGCCGTGCGTTCACGGACGCTGACCTGAAGGGCGGCTTCAGCCTCGTTTTCTTCGGATATGCGCGCTGCGAGGGCATTTGCCCGCTGGGTCTGCGCCGCATGACGGAAGCGGTCGAGCTGCTGGGTCCGGAAGGCGCGGGCGTGCGGCCGGTTCTGATCACGGTCGACCCGCTAGAGACGCCTCGGATGATGGCCGAGTTGGCGGCGGAGCTACATCCCCGTCTGGTTGGCCTGACCGGCACGGCGGAGCAGCTCAAGGCGGCCGCCAAGGCCTACAAGGTCGATTCCTCGCGCGTCGGCACGGCGATGGACGGCACTCCAGTTTTCCAACACGGGTCCTATATCTATCTTATGGACCCTGCGGGAAAGCTGTTGAGCGTGCTGCCGCCGGTGCTGCCAGCCGACGCCATGGCCGAAGTCTTGCGCCGGCACCTGAACGCAGCACCCGGGGCGGAAGGATAAACCAGGAGAGAGACATGTTCGTACGACGCAAACGCGCCTGGGAGTTGCCGGAGAGCGCGGCCACCGACGAAACGCTGTTCCGCGATCGCCGCCGGCTGATCAAAGCGGCTGCGGCCGGCTCTATCGCCGCGGCCTCGGCCGGGCTGCCTCTGGGCGCGGCGCGGGCCCAGGTTGGCGCGCCGGAAGACGACCCGAGCAAGGATCTCTATCCTCTCTCTCGCAACGACGCCTACAAGCTGCAGCGCCCCATCAGCAGCGAGGAAGTGGTCGCCACCTACAACAACTATTACGAATTCGGTTCCTCCAAGACGATTTGGCGGGCGGCGCAGGATTTGCCGATCCGGCCCTGGACCGTGCAGATCGACGGCGCGGTGGAGCAGCCGCGCGAAATCGGCATCGACGAGTTGCTCAACAAGATGCCGCTGGAAGAGCGTCTCTACCGCCACCGCTGCGTCGAGGCATGGTCCATCGCCGTGCCCTGGAGCGGCTTTCCCATGAAAGCCCTCGTCGATTTCGCGCGTCCCCTGTCGAAGGCGAAGTACGTGAAGATGGTGACCTTCGAGATGCCGGATGTCGCCAAGGGCCAGCGCGCAAGCTGGTATCCCTGGCCGTACGTCGAAGGCCTCACCATCGAGGAGGCGACCAACGAGCTGGCCTTCCTGGTGACCGGCATGTACGGCAAGCCGATTCCAAAGCAGAACGGCTCGCCCCTGCGCTTGGCCGTGCCCTGGAAATACGGCTTCAAGTCGGTCAAGGGCATCGTGCGCTTCTCCTTCGTTGAGGAGATGCCGAAGACCTACTGGTGGGAAATCCAGCCGAACGAATACGGCTTTTGGGCCAACGTCAATCCGGAGGTCGACCATCCGCGCTGGAGCCAGGCGAGCGAGAAGTTCCTGAAGTCGATGGACGACATCGGCACCTTCGCCTCGCCGGAACGGGTGCCCACCCAGCTCTACAACGGTTATGCCGAGCAGGTGGCGCACTTGTACACGGGGCTGGAGGACAAGCACGGCGACCGGCTGTTCCGCTAGCGGCCTCAGGGGCGCGGCAGGCGCCTCCATACGAAAGTAGTAAGCAATTTGCGGCGAGTATTTACCTCCCTCTGGACCTATGCTTGCCCTTAAGAATGAGGACTTGGACGCCTCTGAATCATACTGTGGAAATCTTTGTGCTTATTCTGTGATCGCGCGCTTTCCCAGTGGACGGCGCGGAACAGCGCATGACAGGATGATCGCGGGTTCAAGGCGCGGGAAACGTCTGCACAGGGGAGGGGCAGATGTTCCGCGCTTATGGTCTGTCGAGACTGTTTCGCAACGCGAGCGTTATCGTTCTGGTCGCCGGCCTGGTGGGTTCGGCGATCGTGCTAGTCATCGGTTTTCTTGCCGCTGCCGTGCCGGCTTCCGCCGCCGATAAGTCCGCTGGTCTGACACCGAGTGGCCTGTCCGTCGCGGATTTACCGCACTCTCATCCAGCCAGCGAAATGGAGCGCCGCACCGGCCGCGTTCAGCTGGCCGATGGCACACGGCAAATGTCCTATGAGCCGCTCGGCTTCGGCGCGAGCGCATCTTTCGAGGACACCGGCCCGCAAAACCGCGACGCCGAGAAGGAAATGCCGCCGGGTCCCTGGTTCATCGGCATCGAGCCGCTAGGCAAGCAGGACGACAGTGGGACGACCCTATTTCAGGACACGGCCTTCGGCGCGAACGAGCCGGCCGATCCCCAGGGCGCTTCTCTGAGATTCGGGCATCTGGTGACGCCGCAGGGCTTCCTCTTTGGCGACC
>JAWVYK010000189.1:0-5503 GCA_033722755.1 Rhodovibrionaceae bacterium
CTTCTATAGTCCTTCAACATTGCGTCGCTCCGTAATGCCAAGGACCCCCACATGGCCATCAGTTTACACGGGCCGCACTGCCGTGGCCATTGCGCTATTGGGCAACACGCTGGTCCTCGGCGCCGCCGGGTGCGGGCCGTCGGAACGTGCCGTTTCAGTCGTTTCAAGGGCTGAAAATGAAAATCCCGGCCGAATGCGTGAGACAGGAAACGCATTCGGCCGGGAGTGTCTGCATTTGGAAGACGGCGCGCCGCCTCTCCGACCCAGACTCGAACCCCCGGTCTTCCTGCCGGGGTTTTGACAGGCTCTCTCGGACGCCAAATAAAATCAACGAACTTTCTGCGCTACTCCAAAAGAGTGTATATATTACAAATACTTAAGGTGTTTACCCCTCGAAAAATGCTGGTGATTTACCGCCGAGTTGTGACAAAACTGTGTCAGGCCTCACCGATATCCCTGGGACATTCTTGTGTCAGCGATTCACACGCCCGAGACGCGCACAAAATTGTCACAGGCGCGTCCGTTCATTATGACACGGCACGACTCGACAGCGCGTTTTACGCAGGGCTGCGGGTCCCGTTATGTTTCAGGTGACGCTGGCAAGCCGCCGGAAAGGCGTGGCATTGACATTCAAGAGCACAGTAGAACGCCAGCCATGCCGCCGGACCGTTTTCGGGTCCTGGACAGCTATCGCTCGCAACTGGCGGAGATCGTTTTTTGGCGCCCATGATCCCCACGCTTGCGTGGAGACGAACAAGCGTCGCCGCGAGCTGCAAACCCTCCACATTGTGCCGAATAAGAATGAACCCGCATGATAACCGTCCGCGACCTTCCCCACGCCGTCACGGAAATTGAAAACGTCTGGATCGAGATGCCGGACGGCGCCCGCCTTGCCGCGCGCATCTGGCTGCCCGAGGACGCAGAGGCCCGGCCCGTCCCGGCAATCCTGGAATACATCCCCTATCGCAAGCGCTTCGGCACGGCTGCGCGCGACGCCGTCACCCAACCCTATGTCGCCGGCCACGGCTATGCCTGCGTGCGCGTCGACCTGCGCGGCAGCGGCGAATCCGACGGCGTACTTGAGGACGAGTACCTGCAGCAGGAGCTCGACGACGGCTGCGAGGCGATCCGCTGGATCGCGGCACAGCCCTGGTGCGACGGCAACGTCGGCCTGATCGGCATTTCCTGGGGCGGCTTCCACGGCCTGCAGATCGCCGCGATGCGCCCGCCGGCGCTGAAGGCGATCGTCACGCTCTGCTCCACCGACGACCGCTATGCCGACGACATCCACCACATGGGCGGCTGCCTGCTGAGCGACAATCTCTCCTGGGCGTCGACCATGTTCGCCTACAATTCGATGCCGCCCGATCCCGCCCTGGTCGGCGAACGCTGGCGCGAGATGTGGCGCGAGCGCCTGGAAGGCAGCGGCCTGTGGCTGGCCAAGTGGCTGGATCATCAGCGGCGCGACGCCTACTGGCGGCATGGCTCGATCTGCGAGGATTACGGCGCGGTCCAGTGCCCGGTCTATGCCGTCAGCGGCTGGGCCGACGGCTATTCCAACGCGGTGTTTCGCTTGCTCGCCAACCTGCAGGGTCCCTGCAAGGCGCTGATCGGTCCCTGGAGCCACAAGTATCCCCACCTCGGCCTGCCCGGCCCGGCGATCGACTTCCTGAACGAAACCCTGCGCTGGTGGGACCACTGGCTGAAGGGCGAGGACAACGGGATCATGGACGGCCCCGCCCTGCGCGTATGGATGCAGGACAGCGTGCCGCCGAGCACCAGCTATATCGAGCGCCCGGGGCGCTGGGTGGGCGAACCCGAGTGGCCGTCGGCCAATGTGGGCGAGCGGGTGCTTCGGCTGGGGCGCTGCGATCTTCTGCCGCACAACGCGGATCCGGGCGACCAGACGCTTTCCCTGCAATCGCCGCTCTCCGTCGGGCTGTTCGCCGGCAAATGGTGCTCGTACTCCGCCGGACCGGACCTGGCGCACGATCAACGCCACGAGGACGGCGGCGCAATGGTCTTCGAAAGCGCTGCGCTGGACGAGGATACGGAGATCCTGGGAGCGGTTGTGGCCGAGTTGGAGGTTGCAGTCGACAAGCCGGTGGCCATGCTGGCCGTTCGGCTCTCGGACGTGCAGCCGGACGACAAGGCGACGCGGGTGAGCTACGGGCTGTTGAACCTGACGCATCGCAACGGCAGCGCCGCGCCCGAGCCGCTGGAGCCCGGGCGCCGCTACACCGTGACGGTGCGGCTCAATGAAATCGCCTACAGCTTTCCCAAGGGCCACCGCCTGCGGATCTCGATCTCCACATCGTATTGGCCGCTGGCCTGGCCGTCGCCGGAGCCTGTGCGGCTTACGCTATTCACGCGCGCCTCACAGATTCGCCTTCCCGTGCGCCCACCGCGGCCGGAGGATACGGAAATCGAGCGCTTCGGCGAACCCCGCGGGACGCCTGCGCTGGAGACCCGCGTGCTGGAGGGAGAGCACCACAACTGGCTGGTGCACCGGGACCTCGCGAACGACGTCTCGACGCTGGAGGTGATCAACGATTCCGGCCGCTTCGTCATCGAGGACATCGACCTGGAGGTCAGGACCAAGGCGCTGGAGTGGTATTCCTCGGTTGCCGACGACTACGACAGCGTGCGCGGCGAGACCTTGTGGGAACGCGAGCTGGCCCGCGGCGACTGGCGCATCAAGACGGTGACGCGCACGGTGATGACCTCCACGCGCACGCATTTCCACGTCGCCGCAAGCCTCGACGCCTACGAGGGCGATAAGCGGGTCTTCAGCCGAAACTGGGACGAGGCGATCAAGCGCGACCTGGTCTGAGCGGCAGCGGACGCTCAGTCCTGCGCAGCGGCGGCCTGCTGGGGCGATGTCCCCGCGGCGGCAATCTCCGAACCCAGAGGCCGCACGTCGAAGATCAGATAGTGCTGCGCCGGGTTCATCGATTCCGGCACCCCGCCGACGATGCGTGCGAAGCCGCTCTCGGCAAGCAGGCCCTGCAGTTCCGAATACATGCTGGGCGCATCAGTGGCATAACGCACGCCCGATACCTGGAAATGCCTGGCGGCGCCTTGCCCCGCGGCGTCCGCGTTTTGCCGTTCGGCTCCGCTCGTGGCCAGGGCGAGATGCAAAATGTAGGCGCGGTCCAAAAGGAACTGCGGCTGTGTATAGCCGGCTCCGCCACAGGCCTCGCCGCCGGTGATCTGGTGGTAGAGGCGCAGCTGGCTGAAATCGATCAGCTTCCGGCAGGCCTGCAGCCGCGCGGATTCATCCGGCTCCAGCGTCCCGACCCCGGCCGGCGCCGCGTCCACCAGTGCGGCGCGGCAGAAATCGGCCGCCGTGTCGATATGGGCCCGGGCCATCAGGTGCGGCGCCGGATCGAAGCAGGCATTGACCGCCAGCGCTGTTCCCACGCCGGACGCCGCCTGGCGCGCTTGCAACGGCTCGGCCGTGACGACGGCGAAGGGCAGCGCCGGAGCCTGCGTCTCGGCCCATTCCAGAAATGCTGGCAGTAAACCCGGCATGGCGCCCGCTTCCGGTAGGCCGTCGCCGGGTGCGAAGAAACGACCGTGTTCAGGTTCTTCCGTCGCGGCTTCGTAGTGCCAGCGCGCGACCAGCAGTTTTTCCAGTAGCGCCGGCGGCAGGTCCGCGCCCAGGTGTCGCACTGCCGCCAAGTCGAGCGCGGCCAGATGCAGGGGCCGGGCATCCTCGCGCATCGCCATGGTCGGCGGCATCGCATTTGGCTCCTCCGCCGGAGCATCGGATTCCATTGCCGGCTGTTGCGAGCTTGGCGCCGGCGCCCGCAAGGACGGCGCGGGTTCGCCGAACACGGCATCCTCCACCAGCGAATCGGCCGCAGTCTCGGCCGGTTCGACGGGCTCGACGCTCCGCGCCTCCAGCGTCAGCGGCTGGTTGCGCGGCACCGCCGCGGCCCGCAACGCTGGCGCCGATGGCATCCCGGGCGTCCCGGCCTCATCATCGAGGGCGGCCACCTCCTCGGAGATCTGGTCGACCAGCGACGGTGAGACACCGCCGGTCTGCGCCATGTCCCGGTCGCCCTGATAGGCGCGAATAGCCGTCATGGTGCGCGCGCCGAACATACCGTCCACGGGGCCGGGATCGTAGCCGAGTTTCTGCAGATCCTCCTGAATGCGCCGGACCACCTCGTTCTTTACGGGCTTCGGCCGCGGCTCGGACTGCGGCCGGCCGGCGTGCTTCGGCGCGGGGAAGTAATCGGCGGAAACCTCGGTCTGCGGCTGGCGCCCGTCCCAGTCGGTCGTGGCGCGATCGACCTCACCGCTCCAGGTGCCCATTGGCTCGCCGCGCACGCCGCTGCTGCGCGGGGCGTCCGACTGCTGGAAAGACAGGCCGAAAAGGCCGTCTTCCTCCTCGATTGCGGCTTTCGACTCAGCGGGCTCGGCCCCGGCGCCGGCGGGCGCGAGGACAAGCAAGAGGGCCGCGCACAAGGCGCCGGCCAGAGATCTTTCGTGAGACATCCGACCCGTCCGTCCCCACAGCAAAATATTCACTTTTCCAATAATAAACCAGACAAGCGCAATTCGCCAGTCAAATTGACGGCAAGCCGACAGATACGGCGTTAATATATTGATAAGAATTGAAAATCCTGATTCATGCCGCGTGCTGGAAAGCGCGCACGAATCCCCCGGCCGAGTCAGAATTTTGTTGCGATGATCGGTGCTGAAGCTTTGGGCTTGGGCGCGCGGCCGCCGGCGCTACCAGGTCGTGCATTTGGCGTGGACGCGCCGGTATTCGGCCTCGGTGTCCACCTTCGCCTGCTCCCGGTCCATGTAGGCGACCAGTTCCTCGAACGTCGGCATCAGCAATTCCCAGATGGTGTCGATGTCCTGCTGATAGCGCTCGGTGATGTCCTCGGTGAAGACGGGGGAATGGTGCTTGGGAATCGCCAGGGAGGTCAGCGGCGACTCGAAATCCTGGGCAAAGTCCCGGATCACGCGCTTGGCCACGACGGCGTGCTTGTCCTCGTGCATCAGGATCGCCTGGTAATTGCAGCTTCCCCGCGCGTATTCCCTGGGGATCAGCACGTAGGGCGACTCGGAGACGACCTCCAGGTGCACCGAAGCGATCCAGTAGCAGAAGCCGCCGTTTACGGGATAGTACTCGGGCCGGATGTCGAGGCGGGGGCGAAGCCGCGTGGAATGCATGCCCAGGATGTTGCGCCCGGCAATCGCCTGGATCTGCGCCGCGCTCTTCGAATGGTCGAGCCGCGCCTTCGGCGTCGTCGCCTCAACCTCGATATCATAGGGCGTGTCGGAAACCACCTGGCATTCCGCCGCACGCGCCGGCGACGCAGAGCCGGCCGTGGCGACGACGATCAGCGCCGTCAGAACGGCAACGGCCAGCGTGGGACCGACGGCAAAACCGCCGCAGCGAATCCGCGTGCCGCGCATCGGCCCTCCTTTCCTCAGCGCCAAGGAATATGCCTGCGAATCCAGGCGCCCGGCTCGCGGGAAC
>JAWVYK010000190.1:0-5502 GCA_033722755.1 Rhodovibrionaceae bacterium
AAGGCATGCACCACTCCGTCCGCAGTGACGGTGCCGCCGGCCTCGCGCTGGATGTAGCTGAGAAAGGCCTCCTTGTGGGCCTCGGTCTGGAAACCGACCACATCGTAGGCGCACAGCGCCTGCACGATGTTCTTGTGATTGGGCAGGGCGAGCATGAGCTCCAGCGCCGGCCAGGGGATATGCAGGAAGAAACCCATGCGTTGATTGCAGCCCATCTGCCGCAGCTGCTCGGCCATGGGGATGAGGTGATAATCGTGCACCCAGACCAAATCGTCGTCCTGCAGCAACTTCGCCAGGCGATGCGCGAAGAAGGCATTGACCCGCTGGTAGCCGGCCATGGTGCGGCGGCTGAATTCGGTCAGGTCGAGGCGATAATGAAAAAGCGGCCAGAGCGTGCGGTTGGCGAAGCCGTTGTAATACTCGTCGTAATCGCGCTGCGAGAGGTCGAGCGTGGCATAGGTCACGCGCCCGACCTCGAAAACATCCGGCTGGCTGGCCTCGTGATTGACCTTTCCGCTCCAACCGAACCACAGCCCTCCCATTTCCTTCAGGGCCGCCAGCACGGCCACAGCCAGGCCGCCCTGACTGCCCCCGCGCGACTGCTTGACCGGCGCGACACGGTTGGAGACGACGATCAGGCGACTCAAAACGCATCCTCCCAGGAATCGGACAATTTCAGCGCCGAATTGATGATGCCGACCATCGAATAAGTTTGCGGGAAATTGCCCCACAGCTCGCCGGTACGAGGGTCCACGTCCTCGGAAAGCAGACCCAGCGGGTTGCGGCAGGCCAGCATGTTTTCGAACAGCTCGCGCGCCTCCTTGCGGCGGCCGGCTGCCGCGAGTGCATCGATATACCAGAAGGTGCAGATGTTGAAGGAGGTCTCCGGTTCGCCGAAGTCGTCCGCGACGGCGTAGCGGTAGAGGTGCTTGCCGCGCCGCAACTGCTGTTCGATGAAGGCCAGCGTCCCCTTGAAACGGGGATCGGACCCGTCGAGGAAGCCGATTTCCGGCATGAGCAGCAGGCTCGCGTCCGCGTTTTTGCCGTGGAAGCTCTCGGTGAAAGCACCGATGTCGGCGTTCCACGCCTTCTCGAGAATGCCCTCGCGAATCAATTCCGCATTCTGACGCCAGTGATCGTAGCGCTCCGGCAGACGAAGCTGACGCGCGATGCCGGACAGCCGGTCGCAGGCCACCCAGCACATCAGGCTGGACCAGGTGTGGACGTCTTGGCGGGTCCTTAGCTCCCACAGGCCCGCATCCGGCTTGTCCCAAAGCGCGGTCGCCTGCTCGCCCAGTCTTTCAAGGCGCTCGAAAAATATCCGGTCGCCCGGACGGTCGAGACGAAGGTCGTAGAAGGCTTGGGCGCAGGCCAGGATGACGCTGCCGTAGCCGTCGTTCTGGATCTGCTTGTAAGCCTCGTTGCCCACGCGCACCGGCCCCATTCCGCGATAGCCCGCCAGTCCCTCCTCCACACGCTCGTCCAGCCGGCTTTCCAGGGTAATGCCGAAGACCGGCTGCAGATGGCCGCTGTCAGTGCGTGCGACGATGTTCGTGATGTATGTGAGAAAGCCCTCCATCGTGCGCGAGACGCCCATGCGGTTGAGCGCGTGAATGACGAAATAGGAATCGCGCAGCCAGCAATATCGGTAGTCCCAGGTGCGGCCCGAGTGCGGCGCTTCGGGAACCGACGTCGTCATCGCCGCGATGACCGCGCCGCTTTCCTCGAAACTGGAAAGTTTGAGCGTGATGGCCGCGCGGATTACGGCATCCTGCCACTCGAACGGCAGCGCCAGGTGGCGGCACCACTCGCGCCAGTAATGGTCGGTGCGCTCCACGAAATCGCGGCCGGTGTCGGCAACACCGCGCTCCAGACTCTCGTCCGGGCCGAAGATCAGGGTCATCGGCCGCTCCAGGACGAAATCCACCTCTTCCAGCACATAGGTGACCGGAACGTCCGTGGTCAGGCGCAGGGTGATGTCCGAGGCCACGTAGCGCACGTGATTGCTGCCGCGCGTCACCTCCGCGGCGCGCGCGCCATAGTCGCATGCCGGCCGCAGGCGGATGCGGATGCGCGGCGCCCCGGCGAGGGGCTGTATCTGGCGCACGATCATCGGCGGGCGAAAGGTGCGCTCGTACTGCTTGAAACGCGGCGCGAAGTCCGTGATCTGCAGGGCCGATCCGTCATGAGTGTGCAGGACCGTCTCGACGATCGCGGAATTGCGCCGATAGCGCTGTTCCGCATGCGAGAAACCGTGCACCTCGACATCGTAGAAGCCGCGGTCGATGTAGCCGTGGTCATCCAGCAGGGCGCAGAACATCGGATCGGCATCGAAGCGCGGCAGGCAACTCCAGACGATGCGCCCGCGCGGGTCGATCAGCGCGCCGAAGGCGCAGTTACCGATCACCGCGAGGTCGAGCGTGCTCATTCAGGTTGTCCTGCATTCCGTCGCGGGGAGTGCGCTCTGCGCAACGGCTCCACTGTAACGGCAGAGGCCCGGTCATGTAAGCCTGCCGGAACGGATGCGCCGTGGGCGCCACGGCACGGGCTCCACCGGCTTCGTATCTCCTGTATGCATTTGGAACCTTTGGTCCGCGCCGGTCGTTGTCATTGCGTGGCCATAGCGCTTCGGACGGGGAGCCGGCGCGCGTTCCTAGTGTGTCTTCCACCTGAGAATGGACGCCCACTCGACGCAGAGCGCCAGTCCCTGAAGCCGTGGTGCTGCAAACAGTGATCGAACGAGTTGAGGGACATGAGCGACAAGGTTGCCGTAGAAAACCTCTTTAAGATTTTCGGGGACGACCCTGATCAGGCCCTCGAACTGCTCAAGCAGGGGAAAGACAAGGACGAGATTCTGGATGAAACCGGCATGACCGTCGGCGTCCAGGACACCAGCTTTTCCGTCAAGGAGGGCGAAATTTTCGTGGTGATGGGCCTGTCGGGCTCCGGCAAGTCCACGCTGATCCGGATGCTGAACCGTCTGATCGAACCGACAAGCGGCGCGGTCAAGATCGACGACAAGGATATCACCCAGATGAGCGGCGAGGAGCTGCGCCAGATTCGTCTGAAGCAGATGTCCATGGTTTTCCAGCATTTCGCGCTGTTTCCGCATATGACCGTGGCCGAGAACGTGGCTTATGGCTTGAAGGTGCGGGGCGTCTCCGCCGACGAACGGCGCGAAAAGGCGCTGAACGCGCTGGAGCAGGTCGGTCTCAGGGCCTGGGGCGACCGCCCGCCCAGCGATCTCTCCGGCGGCATGCAGCAGCGCGTCGGCTTGGCCCGTGGCCTGGCCGTGGACCCGGAAATCCTGCTTATGGACGAACCTTTCAGCGCGCTCGACCCGCTGATCCGCCGGGACATGCAGGGCGAACTGCTGGAACTCCAGCGCGAAGTCCACAAGACCATCGTTTTCATCACCCACGATCTGAACGAGGCGCTGATCCTGGGCGATCGCATCGCCATCATGAAGGAAGGCAAGTTCGTCCAGGTGGGCACGCCGCAGGAGATCGTGGCGGACCCGGCCGACGACTACGTGCGCGCGTTCACCGAGGATGTGGATCGCAGCCGAGTCTTCACGGCCGAGACGGTGATGAAGGATCCGGAGACAGTTTCGCTTTCCGACACCAGCGCCAAGCAGGCCGCCAAACGCATGGAAGAGCTGGACCGCCACGGCATCTACGTCACCAAGAACGGCGATATCGCCGGCGTTCTGCGGTACAGCGACTGCGTCGACAGCCAGGGAACGAACGGCACGGATGTTTCGGACATCCTGATTACCGACTATCCCAAGACCGAACCGGATACGCACCTCTTCGAGGTTTATCGGCAATGCGCCAAGGGTGTGCCGATCGCCGTGATGAAGGACGGCGATTTTGTCGGCGTCGTCGAACCCCTGCACGTCTTCGAGGCGCTTTCGGGCGGCGACGAGGAGCGCACCAAGGAGGCAGCGGAGAAGATCGCTGCCGAGGCCGCGGAAGCCTGATGCAGGCGGCGGGCGCGTTGAACGCGCTTCGGTTCGAGGAAAGCACGAATACCTGGAGAAAAGGGCATGGCTAGACCGTCAGATCTATTCCAGATTCCGTTGGACGACTGGGTCGAGTTCGCAATCAAGGACTGGCTCGTCCCCAATTTCCGCGAAGTGTTCCAGGCCATTCAATGGCCGGTGAACCAGGTGCTGAACGGCCTCGACGCTGCGCTGCAAGCCACGCCCATGCTGGTCTTTCTGGTCATCGCGACATTGATCGCCTGGTGGGTCGTGGGCCGCGGCGTGGCCATTTTCACATTCATTTCGCTGATCTTCCTCGACCTGATCAAGGTCTGGCCGGAGACGATGACGACCTTGGCCATGATCGTCACGGCCGTTCTTTTCTGCGCCCTTGTCGGGGTGCCGATCGGCATCGCCGCGGCGCGCAGCGACCGGGTGGCGACAGTCATTCGACCCATCCTCGACGTCATGCAGACAATCCCGCCCTTCGTCTACCTGGTGCCGATCGTCATGCTGTTCGGCGTCGGCATGGTGCCGGGCATCATCGCGACGATCATTTTCGCGCTGCCGCCGATCATCCGGCTGACGAACCTCGGCATCCGCCAGGTGCAGGAGGAGTTGGTGGAGGCCGGCTTCGCCTTCGGCTCGACGCCGCGCCAGGTGCTGTGGGAGATCCAGGTGCCGCTGGCGCTGCGCACCATCATGGCGGGCTTGAACCAGACGCTGATGTTGGCGCTCTCGATGGCCGTGATCGCCGCGCTGATCGGCGCGGGCGGATTGGGCCTCATTGTGTTCACCGGCCTCGGCCGCCTCGATGTGGGCGCGGCCACCGAAGGCGGGATCGGTATCGTGCTGTTGGCCATCATCCTGGACCGCATCACCCAGGCCCTGGGCGAGCAGAACAAGGTCCGGACGAAATCGCTCTGGCAGACCATGAAGTCGCTCTTCCGACTGTCCTGGCAGGACACAGACGACAAGGAGGGCAAAACGGGCGATTCACGGCAAGAAGGCAAGCCCAGCCACTCCACCGGTTGATGCCGCTAACTCACGGATATGTCTGCATAAATCCGATTCCACGATTGACGGCGAAAAACTCGGAACGCAGCACCCTGCCACAGCGTTAACCCGATGAAATCTGTGCAATGTCCCTAATGACAATGCAAGACAAGGAGGCGAAACCTATGAGAGCCTTTTCAACCGTGAAGAAACTTTTCGCCGGTGTTGCGACCGTGGCCCTACTCGCCACGCCGCTCGCCACGGCGAATGCCGAAGAAATGCCAGGCAAGGGCACGACCGTAAAAATGGCGCGTGCCACCTGGGACACCGGCTGGTTCCAGACCGAGGTCTACAAGCAGCTGCTTGAGGAACTCGGCTATGAGATCCCCCGTGTGACGACCCTGGACAATCCGCCGTTCTATCAGTCGGTCGGTCAGGGCGACATGGACCTCTGGGTGAACGGCTGGTTCCCGGTCCACAACACTTATCGTCCGGCATTCGAGCCGCGGGCGACCACCGTC
>JAWVYK010000191.1:0-5494 GCA_033722755.1 Rhodovibrionaceae bacterium
GGCTTTTCGCGTTCGTGCCCTTGCCCTCCGTGTTGTGGGGCGCACCTTGTTCGCTGCATCCGCTTGCCGCAGGGTTAACGCGATTTAAAATCATTCAAAATTAGCTTGACCAGTGGCGGGGCGCATGCCACATAAACGTCGAGACGCGATTTGGAATTATTCCAGAAGACAGCGCAAGCGTCACTAGCGCTGCGTTACCGACAGAAGCCAGCCCGGACATTCGATCCGGGACCGCGCAACCGCACGACAGAGAGTCGATACCAGATCAAGGAGATGACAAGCATGCTGACCGTGGGCGACAAGTTTCCCGAATTCAATCTGACCGGCGTCAAACCCGGTGCCCCGCAGAACCCCAGCGACGCCTTCGAGCAGGTCACGAACAACGATTTCGACGGCAAGTGGATGGTCGTCTTCTACTGGCCGAAGGACTTCACCTTCGTCTGCCCGACCGAGATCGCGGAGTTCGGACGGCTGAACGAGGAGTTTGCCGACCGTGATACGCAGGTGCTCGGCATTTCGACGGACAGCGAGTTCGTCCACCTTGCGTGGAAGCAGAACCACGAGGATCTGACCGACCTGCCGTTCCCCATGCTCTCCGACATCAAGCGCGAGCTTGCCGAGCAGCTGGGCGTGATCGACAAGCAGGAGGGCGTGGCCCTGCGCGCGACCTTCATCGTCGATCCCGACGGCGTGATTCAGCACGTCTCTGTGAACGGGCTCAACGTCGGCCGCAACCCGCAGGAGGTGTTGCGCCTTGTCGACGCCCTGCAGACCGACGAGCTCTGCCCCTGCAACTGGCAGGCCGGCGAGGAAGTGCTGAAGGTCGCCTGATCCATCGGACGCAATGGCGTGCCGGGCCGGCGGATGAGCCGCCCCCGGCCGCCTTTTCCCGACCCACTTGGACCGAATCGAGGAACCCAAACGATGTCAATCGATACCCTGAAGCAGGCTCTGCCGGCCTATGCAAAGGATTTGAAGCTGAACCTCGGCAGCGTCTTGAACGCGCCGGAGCTCTCCAAGCAGCAGGCCTGGGGCGCGGCGCTCTCCGCGGCCATCGCCGCACGCAATCCGCAGGTGCTCGAGGCCATTTCCGCCGAGGCCGGCCAGCATCTCTCCGAAGAGGCGGGAAACGCCGCAAAGGCGGCCGCGGCGGTCATGTCCATGAACAACGTCTACTACCGCTTCACACACCTGGCCTCGAACGAGGCCTACCGCAGTCTGCCGGCGAAGCTGCGCATGAACGTCATCGCCAACCCGGGCGTCGACCAGCTCGACTTCGAGCTCTGGTCGCTGGGCGTCTCGGCGATCAACGGCTGTGGCATGTGCATCGACAGCCACGAACAGGTGGTGCTGAAGAAGGGCGCGACGAAGGAGATGGTCCAGGCGGTCGTGCGCATCGCATCGGTGGTGCAGGCCGTGGCCGTGACGCTGGAGGCCGAGCGCACGCTCTCCGGTGAAGAGAAGCGCCAAGCCGCCTGATCTTGCGGTAAGCGCTTCGACTCCTTGAACGGCAAAACAAAACGCGGTCGCTTTCGGGCGGCCGCGTTTTCTTCATGCGCGCGTGCGTGGATGACAGCTCAGGCGCCGAGCTCGAGCCAGTAGGCCAGCGCCATGCCGAGCATGAGCGCGGCGGGCGCCAACGCAAACATCATCGCCATGCGCCGACGATTGCGCCGCCGGCGCTGACTGCGCCGGGAATAGTCGAGAAGCGTGAGTGTGCCCCCTCGCATCGGCCGCTCCCTCACAGGCGGAATTCTGCAGGCACCTGCTTCGCTCCCGGTCTCAGGCTCCGGGCGACGCTCGATCTCCGGCTGGGGATGCCCGGGACCGGCCGCCATGCCGGCGGCACGCGCGCCGCCCGTCGTCAAAGGCCCATGGGGACGCAGGCTTTGATCGTTCAGGCCGCCGTCTTGCTGCGGCGCCCGGCAACCATGATCGCGACCAACTTTGACGATTCTTTGGCCGGCCGGTCGGATTCTCGTATTGCTGCGCCGCCCCTTGTCCAGCCAGGGCAGAGTCCCGCTACCCATCACGAGGCTCGGCCACGGGGATCGCAGAGACGACGAAACGCCAGGGCGTGCCCGGATCCACGGCATCGAAAGGCCAGCAGGTGACGAGTACGAGGCCCGCTGGGGCCTCGTCGGGGCCGGCGGCCATCGTGGCGGAGGCGGCGTCGATCACTTCGGTTGCGCTCACCCGGTAGCGCCGCCATTCGCCGCCCGTGCCCTGCAATTCGACGACGCCCCCCGGCTGCAGACGCCGCAAAAAAGCAAAATGCGTGTCGCGGTGGCCGCTGAGGATGGTCAGTCCCGCCGCCGGCCCGATCTCCAGCCGGACCGGGCCGAAGGCGAGATTGCGACCGCTGGCGCCGGCTAGCACGATCTGGTCGATGTCGCCGCCCGGCACGCGCAAGCGGCCAATGGCCTGGGTATCCGCCCAGGGCCAGGGCCGCGCCGGCTCGCCAGTCTCCAGCGTGTCGGCCCAGGCTTGCTTCAAGAGCACCTGCGCGACCAGGGCCTTGGCGTCGATGTAGAGGCCCTTGCCGAGAAAGACGCTGGCCAAGGCGAGCAGGCCCAGGGCGAGGAGCCCGGGGGCGGCGCACATCCACCGCCGCCCGCCGAGCCTGCGCCATGCCCTCGCGCGCCCAGACGCGCGCCTAGACATGACGCGGTCCCATGCGCCGGGCGACCGCCAGCAGCATCACGCCCAGCACCAGGAAGATCGCGCCGATGGCATAGTTCAACGCCGCCGGCGTGGCCGTCTGCGGCAGGCTGACGGACTGGCCGCGCGCGATGGACTGCAGCATGGGCGAGGGCGAGCTGATGGGCTGCATGCCGAAGCTGCGGGCCCGCTCGGCAGAGATGCCGAAGACTTTCTCGTCGCTCCAGCCTTCCGGCAGGTCGCGGGGCACCTCGCTGGTGATCATCGGCTCGTCCTGTGGGCGCACCGGCTCCTCCTCCACGGCGACCATGCTGGTGTAGCGGGTCACCAGATCGTGGGCGAGGGCCACCTTGAGCGCATCGGCGCGCACCGTCTCCTCGGGCCGGCCGCGGTAGAGGCCTTGCATGATGTCATCGAGCTTCTCGCGGGCCCACAGCTTGCCCACGCCGGCGTCACCGCCGAGGTCGTCAAGCGGCAGCGCCTGCGACCACTGCCGGTTGCCGGCCAGCCCCTTCAGGACGATCTGGCCCCTGAGCTCGCTGGGTTTGGTGTAAGCCAGGCGCACCGTAAAGACGCTGGGCTCGCCCAGGTAGACGTCCGGCAGGCGCGCCGGATAGGTCTCTGGGATCATGCCTTCCTGCCACTCGACCTCAAGGTCGGTGAGCGCCGGATGCGCCAGACGCGACAGCAGGGCGTCCATCTCGCGCTCGACCTGCGTCAGGTCGGAGATGAAGGTCGCCGTGCCGTGACCCAGCCCGGCGGCGCGCCGCATGAAGTAGGCGTTGGGCGCGGAGCCGATGCCCACGGTGAACAGCCGGCTGCTGCCGATGCGTTGTGCGAGCTGCGTGAAGAAGCTGTCCTCATAGCCGATGGCCCCGTCGGTAATGAAGACCACCTGGCGCAGGCGTTCCACCGGCGACCCGCCCGCCAGCGCCCGCATCAGGGCCGGGCGCATCTCGGTGCCGCCGTCGGCGACCAGCGAGGAGACATACGACCGGGCGACCGAGAGACTGCGAGCGGAGACCGGCTGCACGCCGTTGAACAGGCTGTGGGTGTCGGAGTTGAACTGGATGACGTTGAAGCGGTCCTCCGGCCGCAGGCCCTGGATCGCCCGCTGCAGGGCGGCCTTGGCCTGGCCGATCGAGTCGCCGTGCATGGAGCCGGAGGTGTCGATCACGAACACCACGTCGCGCGGCGGCACGGGCGGCAGGTCGGCGGCGTCGACCGGCGGCATCACCATGACCAGGAGATAGGAGTCGCCCTCGACCTCCTCGGCGAAGAGCGCGGCGCGCGGCACGGCGCTGGCGTGCGGCCGCCATTCCAGGATGAAGTCCCGTGTCGCCGGAACCGAGCCCTGGCTGAGCGTGATCAGGCGCTTGCCCTCGCCGCGCGGGGTCACGTCGATGCCGTGGTGCAGGCTGCGCACCTCGGCCAGCGGGACGCCGGCGTCGAGCTCGATGCGCAGGCTCTGGCGGTTCACCTCGCCGCTTTCGGGATCGCGGAAGCCGCCAAAGACGTCCCGTCGCTCCTTGGGTCCCAGGCCGACGGTGTGGGCCTGACCCTGCACGCCCTCGGGCGGCGTATAGCGCGGTGCGACCACGGTCGGCAGGCTGAGGGAAAAGCGCCCGTCGGCGAAGCTCGCCTTCGACTGGAATCGGATCTTCACCTCGATTGCCCCGCCGGGGGGAATGTTGGCGACCGAGGTGACGAAGACGTTCGGCCGCTCGCTGACCAGAAGCCCGGCGCGCTTGCCCGCGGCGGCGGCCTCCTCGTAGACCTTGCGCGCTTCTTCCTTCTCCATGATGCGGCCTTTGACGACCCGTTCGCCGATGACGAGATCCATCCGGTCGACGGCGGCATCCTCCGGCAGGGGGAAGACGTAGACGCCCTCAAGCCAGGCGTCGGAGGGATTGGCGAAGCGCTGCGTCAGCGTCGCCCGGGCGACGATGCCGTTGATATCGATTTCCATGCGGCTGGCCATGGGCGGCGCTTGCAGCAGCACGTCCTGCTCGCCGGTCTTGAAGAACAGGCCCGAGGGCGCGTGCCCGGCCTGTGCCGCCGATCCCGCCGGCGCGGCGGGCGAGGCGGCGGCGAAGCAGGCCACGAGCACGATGGCGCCGAGGATGGCGATCGCCAGCGAGGTCAGCCGCTCGCTCGGTGCATAGGCGTAGTGTCGATGCATGACGGCACTCCCCTGAAACATGCCGGTTTCCGATGTCTGCCAGTGCAACACCGCAATCCGGCGCCAAGCGCGCAGCAATCGGGCGATGCAGCGGCGATTTCGCGTGCTTCTGGGCAAATCCGGCGGAAATCGGGCGCTCTGTCGCAGGATCACCCAAAAACGCCGGTTCGGCCGTGGACAGGGCCCGGTCTCTTGGGTAGCGTCGCCGCTCGGGACCGTGCGTCCCAATGCCCCCACTCAAGAAACCCGGGATTGGAAGAGATGTCTTTCATCGCCAAGCGTCTGGAGCGCATCAAGCCTTCGCCCACCATCGCCGTGACCCAGAAGGCCCGCGAGCTGAAGGCCGAGGGCCACGACGTCATCGGCCTCGGCGCCGGCGAGCCGGATTTCGATACCCCCGATAACATCAAGGAGGCCGCGATCGCGGCTATCCAGCGCGGCGAGACCAAATATACCGCCGTCGACGGCACGCCGGAGCTCAAGGAGGCCGTGGCCGAGAAGTTCCGCCGCGAGAACGGACTGGAGTATTCCGCCCAGCAGATCAGCGTCGGCACCGGCGGCAAGCAGATCCTCTACAACGCCTTCGTCGCCACGCTGGACCCGGGCGACGAGGTCGTCATTCCGGCGCCCTATTGGGTCTCCTATCCGGAC
>JAWVYK010000192.1:0-5413 GCA_033722755.1 Rhodovibrionaceae bacterium
ACGATCTCGGCAATGTCGCGGCAATCTGCGATCGCGTGGCGGTCATGTATGCCGGCGCCCTGGTCGAAGAGGGACCTGTGGGCGAGGTTCTGGGCGGCCCGAAACACCCTTACACGGCCGGTTTGCTCAATTCGGTTCCACAGTTGGGCGGCGGACGGCGACGGCTTGGCGCTATTCCCGGGCGCGTGCCCGACCTGGCACAACCTCCTTCGGGCTGCGCATTCCATCCCCGGTGTCCGCGCGCAGGCAAGGTCTGCGAAGTCGAATGTCCAGCGATGTCAAGCGGACGGGCGCAACGCTTCGCTTGCCATTATCCGCTTCCTGAACAAGGCGAACGCCAGGAGGCGATATGACCGCGCTCCTCCAGGTCACCGGTCTCACCAAGCATTATCCGGGCCGCGACGGCGTGGTGCAGGCCTTGCGCGGCGTCGACTTTGAAGTCGGTTACCGAGAGACGGTAGCGCTCGTCGGCGAATCTGGCTGCGGCAAAAGCACGGCGGCCATGACGCTCATGCGCCTAAGCGAGCCGGATTCGGGCTCGGTGACGCTTGGCGGCGCCGATCTCGGCGAATTGGCCCGGCGCGACCGGCGGGCTTTGGGCAAGCGCCTGAGCATTGTCTTCCAGAACCCCTATTCCTCGCTCGATCCGCGCCAGCGGATTCGCAACATCGTCGGAGAGCCGCTGAAGACGGCTTTTGGCCTTTCGGGGCGTCCGCTTGAGGAACGCGTGGCGGAACTGCTCGAACAGGTGGGGCTTACGGCCGAGCAGATGCGGCGCTATCCGCACGAGCTTTCCGGCGGCCAGCGCCAGCGCGTCGCCATTGCGCGCTCGCTTGCCTTGGAACCGGAGCTACTGGTGCTCGACGAGCCAACGGCCGCGCTCGACGTCTCGGTCCAGGCTCAGGTTTTGAATCTTTTACAGGATCTGCAGGAGCGCCTCGATCTCAGCTATTTGCTGATTACCCACGACCTCTCGGTCGTAGAGGTCATGGCCGCGCGCGTCCTGGTCATGTACCTCGGACGAATCGTTGAAAGCGGCCCGGTCGAGGACGTGTTCGGTTCACCACGGCATCCCTATACACGATCGCTTCTCGATTCTATTCCGATCCCCGACCCCAGATTGCGCGCGCAGCTCAAACCGCCGCTGGGCGAGGCGCCGAGCCCGCTTAACCTGCCGGCCGGCTGTGCCTTCGCACCGCGTTGCCCGCGGGCGTCCGAGCGCTGCAAAGGTGAAGACCCGGCGCTCGCCGCCGAAGGTCGCCGTGCATTTGCCTGCTTCCATCCATTGGAAAAGGAGTTCGTCCCATGACGTCGTTCGCCATCGCCGGCGTTCAGCTGAACGCTTCATCGGCCGACAATATCGACGCCATGGCCCGGCAGATCGGTATCATCGCGCGCCGCTTTCCATGGGTCGACATGATCATGTTCGGCGAACTCTGCGCGCTCGGCGCCAATCCACGCGCCGCCGAGACGCTCCCCGGCCCGGTGGAGGAACGTTTCTGCGCCTTGGCCCGCAAGCACCGCGTCTGGCTGCTGCCGGGCAGTCTCTACGAGCTGAAGGACGGGAAGATCTACAACACCGCCCCGGTGATCGACCCGCACGGAAAGGTCGTCGCGCGGTATCGTAAGATGTATCCGTTCCTTCCCTACGAGCGCGACATCGAGGCGGGACGGGAGTTCGTGACATTCGAGATCCCGAACGTGGCCGTATTCGGCGTATCGATTTGCTATGACGCGTGGTTTCCGGAGACCACGCGCACGCTTGTCTGGCAAGGCGCCGAGATTATTCTGCACCCCAGCCTGACCAACACGCTGGACCGCGATGCGGAGCTGGCCATCGCGCGCGCGAGCGCAGCGCAGAACCAGTGCTATTTCGTGGACATAAACAGCGCCGGCGAGCTGGCGTTCGGGCGGTCCATCGTTGTCGGACCGGAAGGAGACGTGATCCACCTTGCCGGCGCCGGTCAGGAGATCATACCCGTGCGTATGGATTTGCAGCGCGTGCGTCGGACCCGGGCGGAAGGCCTGCACGGGCTTGGCCAGCCGCTCAAGAGCTTCCGCGACGGTCCGGCCGATTTTCCGCCCTATGTCCAGGGACCGGAGCGTTCGACGATGCTGCGTGAATTGGGTCCGCTGGAAAAACCCGGCCGCAGCTCTGTCGAAGACGCAGCCCAATAGCTGATTTGGGCGTTTGAGAGCGGTTCGCCGCAGCGAATTGGCTCGAGCCGGCCCAATGCTCTCCACAGCTTCCGGCGATGCCTGCCTCGATCCGGTATCTCAAGACGTCGCCCGAGGCGATGCGTCGCCCGAGGCGATGCGTCGCCCGTGATGATGGACGCGCGATCTCGGCTATCGCTGCAACAGGTCAAGACTTTATTGTTCCAGCGCGGCCTTGATCTCTGCGCCGAGAGGGCGCCATGGCAACGTTCAGGGACATCAAGGCCCGGCAACCGCTGTCTGGGACATTCGTGAACTTTAGTTCGCCGCAGCCTGTTCGAATGCCACCTCTTCTTGCGACGGAGGCCATCGCGCTTCGATCGACAGTTTTGGCATCTTTCCAGTCACCCTGGAAACGTCGTGGGTGTAACTAGCAGGAATCGTTGCAGTTACGTTTCCGTACGCATCGATTTTGCCCGTGAGAACGCACGGCCTGCAGTTCGTGTTATTTCGGGCACTGCCTGAGACCCGCCCCCGGTCGATCATCATATCGATTTTCCAGCCGCCCGCTTCGCCGACCCACTGCCCATCCCACTTGGCTGCCGGATTCGGCGTGGATGCCACCTGCCGACCCGCATCAGGGTCCACCCACCCTTTGGGCGTGAGGGTCATCCCGACAAAATTTCCGTTATCGTCCGAACCTTGGACCTCTACGATTCCAGACTCCGAGACGGCGTAATAGGCGCTCACTTGCGGCTTGCCTTCGCAGTCCATTGTCCAAGTGCCGCGGGAAAGCGAGCGGTTTGGCTTTCCGGCAGCGACCTTTTTCCATTGGCCTTGGCATGCCAGTTGCGGATCGGCCGTATTTACGAGGAATGTCCCGGTGTCGTCGTCGTAGGCGAAGTCCTTGACGATACCGGAAAATTCTCCGTGCTCGCTCCAAGTCACCTCGACGTCGTAGCTGGTCGCTCCGCGAAACTGCGAGGCCGGTCGATCCGAGGAGCGGACGACAGCTTCCTGGACCCCATCCTCGACCTCCGGGCAGTCCTTTTCGTCCAAAGTGTCTTCGATGGCTTCGTATTGTCCTTTCAGCCGGCCAAGTTCGTCCTCTCTGTCTTTGGTCGCTGCCAAGCCGAACAGCGCGGGCCAGAACAGGATAAGACCGACCGACATGAGGACGACATCCGCGTCCGCGTTTTCGTCCTGCAGTCCCGCGACCCGGCGGACTTCGTCGCGCACGCCTTGCCTTTCTTTGAGCAGTTGTTCGCACGACATGTCGGCATATTGTGATTGGCTGACATAGCTTGCTTCGATTGAGTCCGCATGGGAGGCGCATCCAGCCACAGCGGCGCAGCACAGCAGGGAACTGGCTTTTTTCATCCGTGTTTTATCGACGATTGCCATCGCAATGCTCCTGAAAGCATTTGACAGCTGCGTTGCCATAGAGGCGTGGATCGCGAGGCTCATTCATAGGGGCTTCGAATCCACTGTCCTGGAATCCTTGGGCAGCCGGAATGCGGCAAGCGCATACGTCCAAGACCCGCAGCCTGGTAAAGCGGCAGTTTCTTGTTTAACAGCGACTTAGGGAAATTCGAGGCAGTTCGTATTTCCAAGCTTCAAGCATCAGTTGTGCGCGCAGCGGCCGCACCCACTGCGTGAACTGTGGATTATTGGCTACGAGTCGCCTTGCGGCGCCGCCCTGCTAAAGTCGGCTGTCGAGGCCTAAGCAGACCTACTGTCGCCAGCAGCTTTATGTCCGCGGATGACTGCATTCCGGACGCGTTGTCACGGCTTGCCGAACGCGTATCCCTGACCCATTCCGGCATCGACGCTATGCGGCGAGCGGCTTGGTCCATGACGCATACGGGGAATAGGTTTCGCGGGACAGCACCTGATAGGCCGTCTTGCCGCTCATTCGGCCAACATTGCCTCGATCTCGGCTGGGCTCACGGCACCGTTCAGGATGGTGAAATCGCCCCGCTCCAGCATCGCGCGGGTGCCGTCGATGATCACCTGTTGCGTGACCCGGGCAAGCCCCCCGCCGATCGAAATGCGGGCGACCCCCAGCGCGCCCATCTGGTCCGCCGTCAAATCGCGCATCGCACCGGCGGCCAGGAGGTTGACCGGTGTCCCGGCGGCGGCGAGCGCTCGGGTGGTGTCGGCATCGACCAGCGGCGCATAGATCACGTCGGCGCCTGCTTGGGCGAACGCCTGGCAGCGACGCAGGGCCTCGGCCTGGTCATAGCTCTTGCAGAGCCAACCATCGGCGCGGGCCGTCAGCACTATTGCCGCCGCGTGGGCTGCGGCGACTGCCGCCTCGATCCGGGCCAAAGCCAGATCGAACGGATAGGATTTCCGCGCCGGCAGGGCCGTGTCCTCGATGGAGACACCGGCCAGCCCGGCCTCCGCGGCCAGCCGCACGGTCTCGGCGACCGTCTCGGGATCGTCGCCAAACCCGTTCTCGAAATCGCCGTTCACCGGCACGTTGACCGCAGCGCAAATATCGGCAGCGTGCTGCAGGGCCATGTCACGCGTCACCTGCCCGCCATCGGTCAAACCCAGCGTGAACCCATGTCCGGACGAGGTCGTCGCCAGCGCCTGCGCGCCCAGTCGCGCCATCACCTTTGCCGAGCCCAGATCCCAGGGGTTCGGCATGACCACCGGCTGGCCCGGGACATGCAGGGCACGGAATCGCTCGGTCAACTCATTGCGGTGCATGGCGTGGCCTCCCTCGGATCACCACCAGTGTCACACGGCCCATGACCGGGGCAAGCGAAACCTCCGGTCGGGCGGGGTTTCCGCATTTGCGTTGCCTGCGACGATCGTGTGGCGGACTTGGCGCCGACCAAGTGAGACTGCCGCCGTGCAGCGACAGGCGGTCCATCAGTGACCGAATTGCGGGGGCTTCGCCGGACGGCAACGGCAACTCATGTCTGCGCGCAGATATTTGGGTGAGGCACCAGAGCGTCAGCGATCCAACCAGAAGCAGACGTGATCGACCGAACCTGTAAACTTCAGCTTCTAGCCATAAGCGGACACTGATGTAGCAGGAGACAGGCAAGTCAGAACTCAATTTTTCAGCCGTCAGCTCGGCTGATTGACGCCATTGAGCTTTCCGAAGGGTTCGGTCTTTCCTGCGTGGAATTAGGAAATCACAAAACCATCCCGCAACGGGTCGTCATCGTTCATCAGCCATTTCGCATAACCGATCAAGTGCGCCGTTCCCATAATGGTGGGGACCACGGCTCTCTTGTTC
>JAWVYK010000193.1:0-5402 GCA_033722755.1 Rhodovibrionaceae bacterium
AGCGCGACGATGACCTCGGCGCTTTCCGGCGCGACGCTGTCGTAGCGCTGTTTCAAGCGCTCGAGCGCGTCCTGTGCCTCCTTGGTGTCCGCGGCGACGAAGGCGATCGACTGTGGAGACATGCCTGAAGCGTTCCCCTGGCCTGAAGCGTTTCCCCGGGGTTGCCCCCTTATCCCGTGCCGGCCCCCGGACGATGCAAGCACAGGTTCCGGAAGCCGTTGGGCCGGAGTATAACGGCAGGGCCGAAAGACGCCATGCCCGCCGCAACCGACCGTTCCACAGGAGTTCTCAACCATGCGACTGCGCCTTTCCTCCCGGCTTTTCCAACGTATCGGCTTTCTGGCGGCGCTGTCGCTGGCGGCCCACCTGTTGGCCGCGCCCGTCCAGGCCGATGATCGCCACGCCGGCTATTACTACCCCGATCCCGGCGAGCCGGAGGTCTACCAGGCGCGCTCCGAGGTGCTGCCGGGCGCCGACAAGCTGCGCCGGCTGGGCTTCATCGCAGGCGTGACGCAGCAGGCGATGCAGCGCCCGCATCCGATGCGCTTCGTGATGTTCGCCAAAGGGGCGGAGTCGGAAAAGCTGCTCATCGTCGCGCTCGAGGACGGGCCTCTGGACACCATCTACCGGGCGCGGGCGGTGCTGGCCAACATGAGCTCTGTGGCCCGCTTGACGCCGCTCTTCCAGGAGCTGGAGGTGGTTGAGACATTCACCTTCTTCGACCTGCTTTATATGCTGGGTTTCACGCAACTCACCATCTCCGACGGTCGCGAGTTCGCCCATCAGGTGTTGTTCGAGTAGCCCGGTGCGCGGCGGCGAGGCCGGGGCAGGCGCAATGTCGCTGGAGGTGACCTCGATCGTCCTGGGCGTTGCTGTGGCGCTTGGGCTGGCGGCGAACCTTATGTCGCGGCGCCGGCTGGAGCCCGGTCGCGTGCGCCTGGTTCCCTACACGGCGATCCAGTTTCTCTGCCTCGCCGTGGCCGTCGTCATGCTCGCCCACCTCATCAGCCTACTCACCGGCACGCCGTTGCCGGGCCGCGTGGGCTTCTGACGGCAATGTTCGGAAAGCGCGGATCAGCCGCCGGTCACGCTCATGTGGCGGGAGACGGAGGGTTGGTTGCGCCGGCGGTCGATAATGAAGTCGTGACCTTTCGGCTTACGGGCGATGGCGGCGTGGATGGCCTCCTCGACAGGGCCGTCGTCGTCGCTCATGCGTAAGGGCGCGCGCAAATCGGCGGCGTCCTCCTGGCCCAGGCACATGTAGAGCGTGCCGGTGCAGGTCAGGCGCACGCGGTTGCAGCTTTCGCAGAAATTGTGGGTCATCGGCGTGATGAAGCCCAGTTTGCGCCCGGTCTCGGCGATCTCGGTATAGCGCGCCGGGCCGCCCGTCTTGTAGTCGATGTCGGTGAGCGTCCAGCTTTCCTCGATCCGGCTGCGCAGCATCGATAGCGGCAGGTACTGGTCGACCCGCTGCTCGCCGATGTCGCCCATCGGCATCACCTCGATGAAGGTCAGGTCGAAGCCTTCCTCACCGCACCACGCGATCATCCGATCGACTTCGTCGTCGTTGACGCCCTTCAGGGCGACGGCGTTGATCTTGACCTGCAGGCCGGCTTGCCGGGCGGCGTCCAGACCCTCCATCACCTTGTCGAACTTGCCCCAGCGGGTGATGGCTTGGAACTTGTCCGGGTTGAGCGTGTCCAGAGAGACGTTCACCCGGCGCACGCCGCAGGCATAGAGCTCGTCGGCGAAGCGGGAGAGCTGGCTGGCATTGGTGGTCAACGTGAGCTCGTCGAGCGCACCGGCATCCAGGTGCCGGCCCAGGCGGCGGAACAGCCACATGATGTTCCGGCGCACCAGCGGCTCGCCACCGGTCATGCGCAGCTTGCGCACGCCCAGGCGCACGAAGGCGCTGCACAGCCGATCGAGTTCCTCCAGGCTGAGGATCTCGCTCTTCGGCAGGAAGGTCATGTCCTCCGCCATGCAGTAGACGCAGCGGAAATCGCAGCGGTCGGTCACCGACACGCGCAGATAGGTGATCGGCCGGCCGAAGGGATCGATCATGTCGGTCGTTGCGCTGTCTTTGGAACTCACCGTCTTCTGCTCCTCCGCCTCGTTCGCCGGGCGCTGTGTTCACCGAGATATAATGGTAACGGCGTCGATTGTCGAATTCGCCCTCAAAGTTCTTGCGGGAAAATCCGCGAAACCTGCGCGCGCCGGCTTGGCAGTCCCGGGCGGGGGCTTTAGCTTTATGGCGTCATGGACGAGTCCCCTGGAAACGACGAAGTGGCAGGCTCGCACGCCAAGGGCACGGCGGAGCGCGCAATCGACCGCCCGGCGGCGCGCATTGGCGCCGTGGGCGTGGCGCTCTTGTGCGCGGCGGCGCTTCTGGCCATCCACTGGGACGATCTCTTTCCGCCGAAGCCGGTTGCCACGGCTGCCGACGATCCGGTCCAGAAATGCATCGCGGAGCGCAGCGAGGATATCCAGCGCATGTTCGACGAAGGCCTGATTGGCGAGGACAAGGCCACTCTCTTCCGCAATCGCGCCGCCGCGCTCTGCGAGGCGACGGAGGGCGGCGGCAATTCCGGCGCGCCCACCGGCCCGCGGCTGCCCGAGTAGGGTTCCGTCGACCCGTACGCCGCCGCCGGTCATGCGTTGCCGGCCCCGCTGTTGCCGCGATCCTGCTTCAGCTTCGCCCGGGCCTCTTCGATCTCGCGTTCGCGCAGATCGTCCTCGGTCGTGCGCACCGCCTTGCGCGGCGCCGATGCCATCGGGGCGTCGGCGTGCTCGAACTGCACGACCACGCGGCAGTCCTCGCACATCATGATCCGCTCGGCGGCGTCGGCCTGCTGGAACATAGAGTGCTTGCCGGCGAGCTGATCGACGATGCGCTCGATGCTGCGGCCGACGCCGAAGGGTTTGCCGCAGCGCACGCAGTGAAACGGCTCCTCCTGGTTGAGTTCGATCGCTCCGCGCGCCTCGTCGGTGAAGTTCAGGCGCGGCTCCAGGGCGATGACGCTCTCCGGGCAGGTGTTCCGGCACAAACCGCACTGGACGCAGGCATCCTCGTTGAAGCCGAGCCAGGGCCGGTCGGGATCGTCCATGATCGCCCCGGTGGGGCAGACGCCCACGCAGGCCAGGCACATGGTGCAGCCGCCGGTGTCCACCGTGATGCGCCCAAAGGGCGCGCCCTGGGGCAGCGGCAGGATATCCACGGGCTCGGGCGCCACGTCGCGCAGGTGGCGAAGCGCCAGCATGGTGCGCGCGCGCTTGCCGCCCATGGGCAGGAAGCTGCCGGGCTGGGCCGGGCGCTTGGCCTCGAGCCCGTAGAGGATTTCCTCGATTGTCTCGGGGTCACGCTGGTCCAGCACGAAGATGCGCCCGCCGCCAAAGCCGAGCCCGTCCATCACCGTCTCGGCGAGCCCGACGCTCTGGGCGATGCCGGTCATGTCGTCGGCTTTGTCCGGTCCCACGAGAATGGCGACCTGCGAAGCGCCGTAAGCCATCGCCGCCGAGAAGAGGTCGATGCCGGCCTCGGTCACCTCGTTGAGGGCAAAGGGCAATACGTTGGCCGGCAGGCCCCGGCCCAACCGCGATATCAACGAGATCATCTCGGCGCCGTGGCGTTCGTCGTGCAGCAGGACGACGGGATTCTTGCCGCCGGCCTTGTGATAGACGCCAAGCAGCGCGCGCAGGCGCTGGAAGACCGTCTCGGGCGCGGGATACTGGTAGGTGGCCGCGCCGGTCGGGCAGACGCTGGCACAGTTGCCGCAACCGGCGCAGATGTGCGGGTCGATCTCCACGTAGTCGCCCAGCGAACGGATTGCCCCGGTCGGACAGTTGTCGAGACAGCGGGTGCAGCCCGTCTTGCGGCTTCGCGAATGGGCGCAGATGTCGCGGTCGTATCGCACGTAGCGCGGTTTTTCGAACTCGCCGACCAGGTCCGCGGCCTGGAACAGCGTTTTCTGCACGGCTGCCGGGTCGCCCGGGTCGGGGCGCAGATAGCCGTCGCGCTTTTCGGGGGCCGGGAACAGCGGGGTGCCCCCGCTCAGGTCCACGATCAGATCGCACTCGGAAAAGGCGCCGTCTTTTTCCGCCTCGAAGGCCAGCGCGCCGCGGGCCGACGGCAGCGCGGGCGCGTAGCCGTCCACGGTGATGCCGAAGGCGCCCAGGTGGCCGCGCGCTTCGCGGATGCGCCCTTTGAAGATGGGTACGTTCATGACGCTGGGCGGCAGCGCGTCGCCGGCATCGTTCAGCAGGACCGTGACATCCAGCCGACCGGCGAGCTGTTTTGCAGCCTCAAGCGCCGCCTCTCCAGGTCCGTAGACGAGGCAGGTGCCTTCCGAGACCAGCGAGACACCCGGCGTCTCGGGCCCCTCGACAGCCGCAGCGGCGGACAGCGCGGCAATTTTGGGCGACGCCGCTCCACCCTCTTCGCTCCATCCCGCCAGTTCGCGAATGTTGAAGTATCCGACCTCCGCCTCCGGCTGGCTTTCCGCGCGCACCTCCTCGAAAAGCGGGGCTTCCTGCGTGCAGGCCACCAGCACTGCTTCGCCGTGCGAGATCGCGCCTTCGAAATTGGCGAGCTGCGCACGGCAAAGCTGCGTTTCGATCTCCAACTCGCCCTGTGCACCCGCGGCCGTGAGCGCCTTTTCCAGCTTGCGCCGGTCCAGCGGCATGGTGCGCTCGCAGTTGCAGACCACCAGCCGCTTGCCCTCGATCTTCATGGGCGTTCGTTCTCCCTATGCCAGCAGCCCCAGCCGCTCTTGGGCGGCCTTGCATAGGCTGCATTGGCCTTTGGTATTACCAATTGGGGCGCATCTTAGGTCCCATGCAAGGTGCGTGGCGACCATAAAGTTTCTGGGCCTATGGAGGCTGTGCCGGCGGAGCGTCTATACTGCCGGCTTGCACAGCCGAGAGCAGCAAGGCGCCCGGAACCGATGGATTTGCCAGACCCGAAGATCGCACAGCCGCAGCCGCCGGAGCTGATGACGACACGTGAAGTGGCCGAGTACCTCCGGCTGAAGGAACGGCGCATTTACGAGTTGGTGCGTCAGCGCGCGATCCCCTGCACGCGGGTGACGGGCAAGTGGCTGTTCCCGCGCGCACTCATCGATCTTTGGCTGGCCGAGAATGCCGAGGGCGCCGCTGCGCCGCGGCAGCCGCGGCCCGCGGTCATCGCTGGCAGCCACGATCCGCTGCTGGAGTGGGCGGTGAAGGAATCCGGTTGCGGCCTCGCACTGCTGCCGGGCGGCAGCCTCGACGGTGTCTCGCGCTTCGCGCGCGGCGAAGCAGTGGGCGCCGGTTTGCACCTGCTCGATCCGGAAAGCGGCGAGTACAACATATCCGCGGTCGCCGCGGCGGCGGGGCGCTCCGATGCGGTGCTGCTTGAATGGGCC
>JAWVYK010000194.1:0-5380 GCA_033722755.1 Rhodovibrionaceae bacterium
ATCTCTGGCACGGGAAAACCATATTCCTATTCTTGTATTTTCGGTCGTGGAGCCGGGTGGCTTCGCGCGCGTCGTGCGCGGCGAGGGGCGGTTCACGATCGTGACCGACGAGGATTGACGGACAGAGACTGAAATACGGGGCAACAGACGAGGATCGAGCCGTGGCTGAACCGGACCTTACAGATATCGAAAAACGAATGGATGGGGCGCTCGAAGCCCTGCGCCGGGAATTCGCCGGATTGCGGACGGGCCGCGCCTCCGCATCGCTTCTGGAGCCCGTGCAGGTTCCGGCCTACGGCAGCACGATGCCAATCAATCAGGTCGGCACGGTAAGCGTGCCGGAGCCGAGGATGATCACCGTCCAGGTCTGGGATAGGTCGCTGGTGAGCGCGGTGGAGAAAGCGATCCGCGAAGCCGGCCTGGGCCTCAATCCGGCCTCTGACGGTCAGCTTGTGCGGGTTCCCATTCCGCCGCTCAACGAGGAGCGCCGGCAAGAGCTCTCGCGCGTTGCCAGCAAGTATGCGGAGCAGGCGCGTGTCGCAGTCCGCAATGTGCGCCGCGACGGCATGGAAATGCTCAAGCGAATGGAGAAGGACGGGGAAATCTCGCAGGACGAGCACCGCGACTGGTCCAATGTAATACAGGAATTGACCGACGATCACATCAAGAAGGTCGACGAGACGCTGGCTCAGAAAGAATCGGAGATTATGCAGGTCTGACGGAATGGAATATTTGCCCGAGTTTTCCCGAAATTTCGAGCGCGTGCCGCGCCATGTCGCCATCATCATGGACGGCAACGGGCGTTGGGCAAAAGCGCGCGGCCTGCCTCGGGCAGCCGGACATCGCAACGGCGCAGAAGCCGTGCGGCGGGCCGTGAAGAGCGCCATTCGCCACGAGGTCGAATTCCTGACGCTTTTCGGGTTCTCATCCGAGAATTGGCGCCGTCCGGAGACCGAGATTCACGACCTCATGGGCCTGTTGCGGCGCTATCTGCAAAGCGAAATCGCCGAGTTGCACGAAAACGGGGTGCGCGTCCAGGTCATCGGCGACCGAAGCCGGTTGCCGCAGGATATCGTCCAGCTGATCGACCAGGCCGAGAGCCGGACGCGGACGAATATCCGCCTGACTCTGACGGTGGCGCTCAGCTATGGCGGCCGTCTGGAAATCGTGGAAGCCGCGCGCAGCCTCGCGCGCCGGGTGGCCGCGGGCGATCTGCAGCCGGAAGACATAGACGAGGAATTGTTTGAAAGCCGGCTCAGCACCACAGGCATTCCCGATCCCGATATGGTGATCCGCACCAGCGGCGAGAAGCGAATCAGCAATTTCCTGTTGTGGCAGTCAGCCTATGCCGAGTTCATATTTCTGGACACGCTGTGGCCCGATTTTTCCGCGGAAGATTTCGCCGCCGCAATTGCCGAGTTCAACCGGCGGGAACGCCGCTACGGCACCGCCGTAAGCTCCGGCTGATCCCGGCATGACAGAAGCGCGCGATTCCCTGGTGATGCGCGTCATCTCGGCGCTTGTGCTTGCGCCCGTCGTTATCGCTGCCGTCTATTCGGGCGGCCTCTCCTTTCTGGCTCTGGTCCTGCTTGCCGTGGGACTCATGGCCTGGGAATGGAGCCGCCTGGTGCTGGGCGTCTTCGACTTGCGCGGCGTGGTCTTCGTCGCCAGCGCGCTCGCCGCCGTTCTGCTCTTCGCGGTTGGATGGATGGCCTCGGCGGCCGTACCGCTCGTCATCGGCCTCGGCCACGGGTTTCTCGTCGTGCGCGCAGAGCAGCCCGGCGTCCGATCGTGGCTGCTTGGCGGGCTCGTCTATTTGACGGCCGCCGGCGCGGCGTTGCTTTGGTTGCGCCACCGGCCCGATGACGGACTCGTGCTCGCCGGCTGGCTGATTGCGGTCGTCTGGGCCACCGACATCGGGGCCTATGTCTCGGGACGCATAATCGGCGGCCCCCGGCTGGCGCCCGCGGTCAGCCCGAAGAAGACCTGGGCGGGGCTCGCGGGTGGAATGCTCTTGGCCTTTGCTGTCGGGTGGATTTCGCCGGCGGTTGCGCCCATGATGGGGGCGACGGACTGGATGCTGGCGCTGGCTTCCGCGGGCGTTGCGGCCGTGGCGCAAGGAGGCGACCTGTTGGCCTCGTTATTAAAGCGCAGTTTTGGTGCAAAGGATGCGTCGCGCCTCATCCCCGGTCATGGGGGTGTGCTCGACCGGGCCGACGGTTTACTCTCCGCGGCGGTCTGCGTCGGAGTGGTTTTAGCCATTCGGGAGTTGGTGCTCTGAGCGAAGTTTCATCCCTGTCGGAGGTCATGCGCGAGGCGGCAGAGCAAGCCACAGCCGCGCGCAGCGTGACCGTGCTGGGCTCCACCGGCTCGGTCGGATGCAATACGCTCGACCTCATCGCCCGCGTGCCGGAGATGTTTCGCGTCGAAGCCCTGACCGCGGGACGAAATGCGGAATTGCTGGCACGGCAGGCAATAAGCTTCGGTGCGCGTCTGGCGGTGGTCGCCGACCCGGCGTGCTATGGCGATCTGAAGGACGCATTGTCTGGAACCAGTATCGAAGCCGCGGCCGGACCCGATGCGCTGGTTGCCGCCGCTGAGCGTCCAAGCGACCTCGTCATGGCGTCGATCATGGGCGCCGCCGGGCTGCAAGCCACCTTGGCGGCCGTGCGGCGCGGCGCGGTGGTCGCATTCGCCAACAAGGAGACCCTGGTCTGCGCCGGCGAGCTGATGCTGGATGTGGCCCGCGGTAACGGATCGGAAATCATTCCCGTCGATTCTGAGCACAACGCCATCTTCCAGGTTTTGGAGCGTGCGCATCCGGACTGCGTAGAGCGCATCACGCTGACGGCGTCCGGCGGCCCGTTCCGGGAATTGCCGCGGGAAGCGCTCGAGGCGGTGACGCCGGAGCAGGCCGTCGCGCATCCGAACTGGGATATGGGCGCGAAGATATCGGTCGATTCGGCCACGATGATGAACAAGGGTCTGGAATTGATCGAGGCCTATCATCTCTTTGGTTTGCCGCAGGAGCGTATCGACATCCTGGTGCACCCGCAGTCCGTCGTTCATTCGATGGTCTCTTATATCGACGGCTCGGTGCTGGCTCAGCTTGGCAGTCCGGATATGCGCACGCCGATCGCCTATGCGCTCGCGTGGCCGCGGCGCATGCCGGCGCCGGTCGAACGGCTGGACCTTGCCAGCATCGCGCAACTCACCTTCGAGCCGGCCGATCCGATCCGCTTTCCCGCGTTGCGCCTGGCCCGCGAGGCGCTGGCCGCCGGCGGAGCGATGCCGACGGTGCTGAACGCGGCGAACGAGGTGGCGGTGGCCGCTTTTCTCGGACGCCAGATCGGTTTTCTTCAGATCGCCGCAATTGTGGAGTCGGCGCTGGAAGAATCCGCGAACCGTCCGCCCGAGTCGCTGGAGGACGTGCTGGCAATCGACCGCGAAGCCAGGGCTTTCGCAGGTGAACTGGCAGAACGGTATCAACGGCATATATAAAACGTTATGATGGGAGTCCTAGAAAATGGGCCGCCTGGATCGCCGCTGACCGGGGCCTTGCCGCGCACACCACGTCAAGAAACGGGTTGGCTTTCATGCAAATAATCGGCGATCTCGGCGCTTACGTCGTCCCTTTCCTCATTATCCTGACGATCCTGGTTTTCGTGCACGAACTGGGTCACTACTGGGTTGCGCGTCGTGCTGGGGTGAAGGTGGAAGTGTTCTCGATCGGATTCGGTCCGGAGCTGTTCGGATGGAATGATCGGGCCGGCACACGCTGGAAATTCAGCATCGTTCCTCTGGGCGGCTACGTGAAGATGTTCGGGGATTCCGGCGCCGCCAGCACGCCGGGAGAGGGACTGGATGAGATGCCGCCCGAACAACGGGCCGTGTCCTTTCACCACAAGGCTTTGTGGCAGCGCTTTCTGATCGTGCTCGCCGGTCCTTTGGCGAATTTCATTTTCGCCATCGTGCTGCTCGCCGGGCTGTTCGTGATCAGCGGACAGCCGTTCACCCCGGCCGTGGTCGGCGAAGTCGTGCCCGACAGCCCCGCCGCGGAGGCGGGATTCCAGCCGGAAGACCGCATCGTCGCCATTGACGGCCAGGAGATCGCGCGTTTCGAAGAGGTGCAGCGCATCGTCGCCCTGCGCCCGGGTCAGGAACTTCGGGTCACGGTCGAAAGGGACGGAAGCCGTGTTGCGCTCGAGGCTGTGCCGCAACGCGTCGAGCAGACGGATGTTCTCGGCAACACGCAGGAAATCGGACGCCTGGGCATCTCACGGCGCGGCGTCGAGTACGTCCGCCACGGTCCGGCTTCGGCGGTGTGGCAGGCAGTGCGGGAGACCGCCGCGCTTTCCGTGTCCACCCTGGAGGCGGTGGGGCAGATCATCACCGGCACCCGCAACGCGGAGGAGCTGGGAGGGCCGCTGCGCATCGCGCAGATGAGCGGGGAGGTCGCCAACCTCGGCCTGATCGCCGTCATCTGGTTCATGGCGGTGCTTTCCGTGAACCTCGGCCTCATAAATCTGTTTCCGATCCCCATGCTCGACGGCGGACACTTGCTCTTCTATCTCTTTGAAGCGGTGCGCGGGAAACCGCTGGGCGAAAGGATGCAAGAATACGGTTTTCGGATCGGGTTGGCTCTGGTATTCAGCTTGATGCTTTTCGTTACCTGGAACGATCTTGCGCAGTTGCGCGTGTTCGAGTTCCTGCGAGGTTTGGTGACGTAGAGGCCAGCGTCTGGGGGCACAAAAAAGCGGGTCGGGGGGAAGCTTGTTGCTGACACGCATCGCATTCGCCGTTGCCATCGTCTTTCTGTTGGCTTGGTCCGCGCCAGCGACGCTTCATGCGCAGTCGCTTATGGCCGGCGGGACCATCGAGGAAATCCGAATCGAGGGAACCCAGCGTGTCGACCCACGCACCGTGACCTCGTATATGGGGATCGACCCCGGAGATTCCTTCGACGCCGCCGAGCTCAACGAAGCCCTCAAGAACCTTTTTGAAACGGGTCTTTTCGCGGACGCCACGCTGCGCCGAGAGGGTGACACGCTGATCGTGACCGTTGTGGAAAACCCGATCATCAACCGCATTGCCTTCGAAGGTAACGACGACGTCGACGACGACACCCTTCGCACAGAGGTCGAATTGCGCCCCCGCGTGGTCTATACGCGCACCAAGGTTCAGAACGACGTGCAGCGCATCCTCGACGTCTACCGGCGCAATGGCCGCTTTGCCGCCACGGTCGAGCCGAAGGTCATCCAGCGCGAGCAGAACCGCGTCGACCTCGTTTTCGAGATCAACGAGGGTGAAGAGACGGACGTCGAATCGATCAATTTCATCGGCAACAAGGCGTTCTCCGATGGCACGCTGCGCGGCGAGA
>JAWVYK010000195.1:0-5335 GCA_033722755.1 Rhodovibrionaceae bacterium
GGGTCCGGGAGGGGGAGGGTGGCGGCGGCGAGGTTGTCGCGGGCGTGGGTGGGGTTGGTGGTGCCGGGGATCGCGGCGGTCACGGCGGGGTGCGAGACCACGTATTTGAGGAAGAACTGGGCCCAGGTTTCCGCGCCGATTTCGGGATCGGAATAATCCGCGAAGAGGCCGCCGGCCTCGAAACTGTCGGAGTCCATCGGCAAGACGAGATAGAGCTGCCGCTCGACGAAACCCAGTGTCGGGGTCTTCCCGAGAACTCTCTGCAACTCCATAAGACGCTCCATGAAGCCCGGCGTCAGGATGTAGCGCGCCTCCACCTGATCGTCGCTGTAGACCTCGTACAGCTTCTCGAAGTCGGGCGATTCCAGGGCCACGCGGTCACCGTCGCGGGTCAGTTTCCCGAAGAAATTACCGATCACGGTGCGGTCCTTGGTCACCACGGTCATGCCGCGAAACGGCTTGTCGAAATCGCAGACGACAAGCAGTCCGCGAAACACCGTGCGGTAGCTCGTATGCTTGCCGGTGCGCACCCGCTTCTTCAGATGCGCGTCGACGGCATCCATGCGCGCGCCGCGCCACTGCCCGCGGATACGGTCCTCGAAGCTGGATCGGTCGTAATTGGGCACGAGGTCGCGCTCGCGGAAGACGTCCTTGGGAAAGCCGCCCGCATCAAGGGCGTAGTCGAGCCCCAGGTGCTCGCAAATGCCGCCTACGACGGTGCGTTTGACCTTTTCGTGCACCTTCTTGAGAGGACGGGAGCCGAAGACGAAACCGCCGACGCCGGCGAACAGGGCGCCAGCCATCATGATTTCCCGCACCGTTTCCGAGGCGCCTGCAAACCCGGTGAAGCTGCCATAGGCAAGCGGGGCCGCCACCGCGAGACCGAGGGCCGACCAGGCGGCTGCGGTCCACAACGCGCGGCGGCGCTCGGCCAGCAGCTTGGGCAAGGTAGTGCCCCAGAGCTCCCGGTAGTCCTGGCGGACGCCGTCTTCGCTGAGCTCGAGCGTATTCGCCTGGGTCATTTGGCCTTCAGGTAGTCATCGGCGTTGATCGGCTCGCGGACGCTTTCCTCCGCCTCGTAGTAGGGCATGGGCCGCACGCCGGCGAAATTGGCGATCACCGAACCCGGGAAAATCTGCGCGGCGTTGTTCAGGCTGGCCACGGCGGAATTGTAAAAGCGCCGGGCCGCGGCGATATGCTCCTCGACCTCGGCGTAGGTCTGCTGTGCCTCAACGATGGTGTCGCTGGAGCGCAGATCCGGATACTCTTCGGCCACGGCGAACAGACGCGCCATGCCCGCCTGAAGCCCGCGCGAAGCCTCGAGATGCTCTTTGACCTGATCCGGGTCTTTCGGGTCGTAGCCCGCCTGAGCCTTCGATCTGAGCTCGGTCAGGCTGTCGAGGAGGTCGCGCTCGTGCTCCATGAACCGCTGCGCCAGGCGCAGCACATTGGGCACCAGGTCGTAGCGTTTGCGCAGTTGCGCGTCGATCGAGGCCAGCGCCTCCTGCGCGGCGTTGCGGCGCGAAATCAACGTCGCATACCAGATGTACAGCACCACCGCGACGCCGACGACGACGGCCGGGACGATCCAGCTCGCCATGAGACTCCCCCGTTGCTTGCGAACCCTGTCTGGAAAAATAGCAGAAAGGGCCCGCAAAGCGCGAAGGTTACTAATAATTTTTTACGAAATTGTGAGCAGTTCGGCTTCGGCCGCGGGCGGGCAGAGTTCAGAGGTCTTGCACCGTAATGCCGGAGATCGCCTTGATTGCCTGGCGCACGTTCGGCGACAGGCGGTAACCGCCGGGCAACTCCATCTCCACTTCCTGGCCGTCGCTCAGATTGATCACGAGAGATACCTTTCCGCGGCCCTTCTGATCGCGCGCAAGCACGCTGCGCAATGTCTCCAGCGGCTGGCGGTCGCCGAGGTAGACCTTCATTCCAGCGGCCGCATGCTGGGCCGCGTCGTCCAACGGCTCGACATCCACGGCAAGCAGCTTGATGTCCTCGCCTTCCACCTTGGCGTCGCAGGTCAGCAGCAGCGGCTGGCCGCTGTCCAGCAGCTCGCGCGATTTGGCGAGAATTTCAGAGAACAGAACCGCCTCGTAGACGCCGCTGGTATCGGAGAAGCGGACGAAGGCGAAGCGGTTGCCGCTTTTCGAGGTGCGCTCCTGTTTCTCCACCACGATCCCGGCCAGCTTCTTGCGGCCCGGCTCCACCTTCACGATTCGTGGCAGGTCCGCGTAGTTGACCACGCGCAGGCGCTCCAGGCTCTTGCCGTATTCGTCCAGCGGGTGCGCCGAAAGATAGAAACCAATGGCGTCGAATTCATGGCGCAGCCGTTCCATCGCCGGCCAGTCGTCGACGGGCGGCAGGCTGATGCGCGGCGCCGAGCCGCCGCCGTCTTCGCCGAACAGGCTGGTCTGCTCGCTTTCGCGCTCGCTCGCGGCGGCCGAGGCGTGGCGCATCAGCGTTTCCGCCGCACGGAATACCTGGTGGCGATTCTGCACCAGGGAATCGAAGGCCCCGGCGCAGGCGAGCATTTCGATCTGACGCTTGTTGATCTGGCGCATATCGATGCGGTTGGCGATATCCGACAGGTCGCGGAACTCGCCATTCGCCTCGCGCTCCTGCACCAGCGCCTGCATGGCCTGGCCGCCGACGTTCTTGATCGCTGCCAGGGCATAGCGAATGGCCGGGGTGCCGTCCTCGCTTTCTTCCACGCCGAAGTCCGGACGCGACCGGTTGATGTCCGGCGGCAAAAGCGGAATGCCCATGCGCTGCAATTCCTGGCGGAAAATGTTGAGCTTGTCGGTATTGCTCATGTCGTAGGTCATCGACGCGGCCAGGAACTCCACCGGGTGGTTCGCCTTCAGGTAGGCCGTGTGATAGGCCACCAGCGCGTAGGCGGCCGCGTGCGATTTGTTGAAGCCGTAGCCTGCGAATTTCGCGATCTGATCGAAGATCGCCGATGCCTTGCGTTCGTCCACCCCGCGGGCGACCGCGCCCTCGGTAAAATGCTGGCGCTGGGCGTCCATCTCGGACTTGATCTTTTTGCCCATCGCGCGGCGCAGCAGATCGGCCGAGCCCAGCGTGTAGCCGGCAAGCTCCTGGGCCGCCTGCATCACCTGCTCCTGGTAGATCATGATCCCGAAGGTTTCCTTGAGGATTCCTTCCAGATGCGGATGCAGGTAGTCGGCTTTTTCCTCGTTGTGCTTGCGCCGGATATAGCTGGGAATGTTGTCCATTGGCCCCGGGCGGTAGAGCGCCACGACGGCCACGATGTCCTCGAAGCGGTCCGCTCGCAGCCGGCGGAGCACATCGCGCATGCCCGAAGATTCCAGCTGGAACACGCCGACGGTATCCCCGCGGCCCAGCATTTCGTATGTCGCCGGATCGTCCAGCGGAATCGTGGGAAAGTCGATGGTGACCCCGCGCTCGGCCAGTAGGTCGCGCGCCCTGGCCAGCACGGTCAGGGTTTTCAGACCCAGGAAATCGAATTTTACCAGCCCCGCCTGCTCCACCCATTTCATGTTGAACTGGGTGACCGGCATGTCGGCGTGCCGGTCGCGGTAGAGCGGCACCAGCTCATCCAGCGCCCGGTCGCCGATCACCACGCCCGCCGCGTGGGTAGAGGCGTTGCGGTAAAGCCCTTCCAGCTTCAGCGCAATGCCGATCATGCGCGCCACGCCCTCGTCCTCTTCGCGGGCGATCTGGAGCTGCGGCTCTCCCTCGATGGCCTGGGCCAGCGTGACCGGATTGGCCGGATTGTTCGGCACCAGCTTGCACAGCCGGTCGACCACTGGGAAGGGAAGCTGCAGAACCCGGCCAACGTCGCGCAGCGCCGCGCGGGCCTGCAGCTTGCCGAAGGTGATGATCTGCGCGACCTTCTCGTGGCCGTACTTCCCCTGAACGTAGTGGATGACCTCGTCGCGCCGCTCCTGGCAGAAGTCGATGTCGAAGTCCGGCATCGACACGCGCTCGGGATTGAGGAACCGCTCGAAAAGCAGGTTGAGGCGGATCGGATCGAGGTCTGTGATGGTCAGCGACCAGGCGACGACCGAGCCGGCGCCCGAGCCGCGGCCGGGACCGACGGGAATACCCTTCGCCTTCGCCCACTGGATGAAGTCGGCGACGATCAGGAAATAGCCGGGAAAACCCATCTGAACGATCACGTCGAGCTCGTAATCGAGCCGCGCGGCGTAGCGATGGCGCTCCCGCTCGCGGGCGTGCTCGTCCATATCCTCCGTGAAGACCTGGGTCTCCAGCCGGTGGGCAAGCCCGGCTTCGGCCTGGGCGCGCAATTCCTCGCTCTCGCTCCGCCCCTCGCGCGTGGGAAACGCGGGCAGGATCGGCTTCACCGTCTCCGGGAAGAAGTGGCAGCGTCGTGCGATCGTCAGCGTGTTCTCCACCGCCTCTGGTAAATCGGCGAAGAGCGCCCGCATCTCCGCGCCGCTCTTGAAACGGTGCTCGGGCGTGACGCGCCGGCGGTCCTCCTGGTTCACGTAGGTGCGCTCGGCGATGCAGAGCAGCGCGTCGTGGGCTTCGTACATCTCTGCGTCGGCGAAGTAGGCGTCGTTGGTGGCGACCAGCGGCAGTTCCCGACGGTAGGCGAGATCGACGAGCCGGTCTTCGGTCGCGTCCTCCGCAGGCATGCCGTGGCGCTGCACCTCCACGTACAGCCTGCCGGGGAAAAATCCGGCGAGCCGGGCCAGCGCCGCCTCCGCCTGCTCGTCCTTGCCGTCCAGCAACAGACGGCCGACCGGTCCGTCCACGCCGCCGGTCAGACAGATCAGACCCGTCGCGTGCGCCTCCAGGCTTTCGTAACTGACGTGCGGAGCCTCCGCCCCCTCGGTGCCCAGGTAGGCCCGGCTCATCAGCTTCAGGAGATTGAGGTATCCGGTTTCGTTCTGAACCAGCAGCACGATGCTGTCGGTATCGTCCGGGCCGACCACCCGGGCGACGCCGAGGCGCGCGGCCTCCGCGTCCTCCGGCCGGGCAAGAGAGATCTGGCAGCCGATGATGGGCTGCACGCCGGCACCCGCGGCGGCTTGGGAAAATTCCAGCGCGCCGAAGAGGTTGTCCGTGTCCGTGACCGCGACCGCCGGCATGCCATGCATCTTGCAAAGCTGCGGCAGTTCCTTGACGAGGATCGCCCCCTCCGAAAGCGAATAGGAGGAATGGACGCGCAGATGAACGAAATCAGGATCGGCAGACATGGAACTCCTCGGGGCCGTTCTTCCGATGCTCGCATGTTTGTCCCGAGTCCGGGGAGTCCCGGCGGCGATTTCCCGGTCCGCCGGGGGTCAGCCGGCCGGGATCACCCGGCCTTCCTCGA
>JAWVYK010000196.1:0-5334 GCA_033722755.1 Rhodovibrionaceae bacterium
CCGATCTCGACGACTGTCTCTCCTTCGGCTTCCAGCAGCCTGCGCAGCGTGGGGACCTCCGTTGGCGCGGCGATCACCGCCATGCCGATGCCGCAGTTGAAGGTGCGCGCCAGCTCCGCCGGCGGAACCCGGCCTTCGCGGGCGAGCCACGCGAAGACCGGCGGCAGGCTCCAGGCCGCTGCGTCGATGTGCGCCGCGCACGTCTCGGGCAGGACGCGCGGCAGGTTTTCCGGCAGTCCACCGCCGGTGATGTGCGCCATGGCATGGATGGCGCCGGCCTCGACGCCCGCAAGGCAGCTCTTCACGTAGATCCGGGTGGGCTCCAACAAGGCCTCGCCCAGGGTTCGCGCGGAATCGAATGGAGCCGGGGCGGAGTAATCGGCACCCGAATCCTCGACGATCTTGCGGACGAGCGAAAAGCCGTTGGAATGCAATCCGGAAGATGCGAGCCCGAGGATGACGTCGCCGGGCGCGACGGCCTCCCCGGTCACCAGTTGACCGCGTTCCGCCGCGCCCACGGCAAAGCCGGCCAGGTCGTAGTCGCCGCCGGCGTAGAGACCCGGCATTTCCGCCGTCTCCCCGCCAACCAGCGCGCAGCCGGCCTGCCGGCAACCCTCGGCGATGCCGGCGACGACGCTGCGGGCCACCTCCACCTCCAGCCGGGAGCTGGCGAAGTAGTCGAGGAAGAACAAAGGCTCGGCGCCTTGGACCACGAGGTCATTGACGCACATGGCGACGAGGTCGATGCCGACGGTGTCGTGCTTATCTGCCGCGATGGCGATTTTCAGCTTGGTGCCCACTCCATCGGTGGCGGCGACCAGGATGGGGTCCGCATAGCCGGCCGCCCGCAAGTCGAAAAGCGCGCCAAATCCGCCCAATGCGGCGCCGGCGCCGGCGCGCGCCGTCGATTTGGCCAGGGGCTTGATCGCATCGACCAGCGCGTTGCCAGCGTCGATATCGACGCCTGCGTCCTTGTAAGTCCGGCTGGTTATGGCGTCGCCTCCCTACATGAAGTAGAAAAGGAGCCTCGGGGGCGGTCTTGGCCCCAAGGTTCATGGCGCGGCCCGCGGTCGGATACGCCCTGCGGCGCTGCGCGCGACAATACTGCATCAGGATGGCTTTGCAATGGCGCTCCTCTGCCGATTCCGCATCTTCCTTATCCTCGCCGTGCTGCCCGTCGCCTGGGCACAACCCTCTGCGGCACAGAGCGACATTTACACCGTGCGCAACGTGCCGGTGGACGTGACCGCGGACAACGCGACGCAGGCCCGCGCGCAGGCCTTGGAGGAAGCCCGGCAAAAAGCCCTCCAGAGCCTGATCGACCGGCTGGTTCCCAGGAACGAGCAAGGCTATGTGCCGGATCTTTCGCCGAGCCGGCTCGAGCAGATGGTGCGGGACTTCGAGGTGGAAGAAGAGCGCACGTCCGCAGTGCGTTACATCGCAGAGCTCACAATCAGGTTCAACTCTCAAGCGGTGCAGCGGTTTCTGCAGAACAGCCGCGTGCGCTATGCCCTGACCCGCAGCAAGCCGGTCGTCCTGCTGCCTGTGCTGAGCACCCAGACCGGGGCCGTTCTGTGGGATGAGCCCAATCCCTGGCGGCAGGCCTGGAGCGAGTATCCGGCCAATGCGGGACTGGTGCCCATGATTGTACCGCTGGGCGATCTGAGCGACATGGCAGCCATCGATGCGGTCGAGGCGATCGCCGGAGACCAGGCGGGTCTGTCGACCGTGGCCGACAACTACGGCGCGGTGGGCGCGGTCGTCGCCCAGGCCCAGACCAGCGGCGATGCGGAAGCAGGCACGGCGCGCGTCGACGTCCTCGCGCGCTGGTACGACCTTTCCGGCGGCGGGGCCGGTCAGACGGTCACCGACAGCCTGCGCCAGCGCGAAGGCGAAGCCTTGGAAGACCTGCTCTACCGGGGCGCCGACAGCATCGCCAGCGCCATCAATGAGTCCTGGAAGCAGGCCAACCTCATCAGCTTCGACCAGCAGCAGAGCCTTATCGCCGAGGTGCGCGTGAACGGGCTCCGGCAATGGCAGCAGGTGCGCAGCCGGCTCCAGTCCGTATCCATGATCAACGGCCTGCAGCTTCGATCGCTGAATCGCCTGGCAGCCATGATCGAGCTCAGCTATTTCGGCGGCGTCGATCAGTTGCAGCTCGCGCTTTCCCAACGCGACTTGACGCTTTTCTCCGATTCCGCAGCCGGCATCTGGCGCATCGCCGCCTCCGGCTCTGCGGCCGCAGAGCCGACAACCGGACTGCAGCCGGGGGACAGCAGCCTGCAAGGCGGAACGGCGGGAGCCGCGAGCGATGAATCGGAGGCGGAGTGAGCAGACGCGGTGCCATTACGTCGCTACCCAACATCATCACACTGGGGCGCCTGCTAGCGGTCCCGCTGCTCGTATACTTCATCCTGCAGGAAGCCTACGCCGCGGCCTTCGTGGTCTTCGTGCTGGCTGGGCTGTCCGATGCGGTCGACGGATTCATCGCGCGGGCCTGGAATGCGCATTCCATCTACGGCGCCTATCTTGACCCGCTGGCCGACAAGGCACTGCTGCTGGCCACATACGTTTCGCTGGGGCGCACAGGTGCGCTCGCGGACTGGCTGGTTATCCTCGTCGTCTTCCGCGACGTCTTGATCGTTGGCGGGGCCGCGCTCTTCTATATGCTGAGCGAGGGACCGTCGGTCAGGCCGATCTTCATCAGCAAGGTGAACACGCTCATGCAGATCCTACTTGCCGCGCTGGTTCTGGCCCGCCTCGGCCTCGATTTCAGGGTCGAGTGGCTGACCGGGGGCCTCGTCTGGGTCGTGGCGGCGACAACCATTCTCTCCGGCGGATCTTACATCGTGATTGGCATGCGCAGCGCCAACCGCACGGAGCCCCGGCGATGACCCCGGCCACTCAGCTTCGCTTCTGGCTCGTGGTGACCGTCGTTTTCCTCGCCGGCGTCTGGCTGCTGCGCGACATCCTGCTTCCCTTCGTGGCCGGCATGGCGATCGCCTATTTCATGGATCCGCTCTGCGACAAGCTGGAAAATGCCGGCATGTCGCGGACACTGGCGACGACAATCGTCACCATAGCCTTTGTCATCATCCTGGTGACCGTTCTGGCGGTGTTGCTGCCGATTCTTGCGGGCGAGATCATCAATCTGGCCAAACGCCTGCCGGACATCTGGCAAGGTCTGCGCGACAACCTGGTTACCTGGGGCAAGCTGGTCGAGGACTGGCTGGGCGCGAAGACCGTGGCGCAACTCCGCGATTCGCTTGGCGGCTCGAGCCAGAAGCTCGTGGGCTGGGTTACGAGCCTCGTGGGCGGCGTCTTGAGCGGTGGAGCCGCGCTCATCAACCTGGCCTCCCTGGTGTTCATAACGCCGGTCGTGGCCTTCTTCCTGCTGCGCGACTGGGATCGGATCGTCGCCCTGATCGATTCCTGGCTACCGCGTCAGCATCTCGAGACGATCCGCGACCTGGCCCGGCAGGTCGATGCGACTCTCGCCGGGTTCGTGCGCGGGCAGGCCCTGGTCTGCATCGTGCTTGGCACTTTCTATGCGATCGGCCTGGCCGTCATCGGGCTGGAGTTCGGCACACTGGTGGGAATTGGCGCAGGACTCATCTCCTTCGTGCCTTACGTGGGGGCCATCGTCGGCTTCGTGACCGCCGTCGGCCTCGCCCTGGTGCAGTTCGACGCCTGGGGCCCGATCATCGCCACGGGTGCGGTCTTCATGATCGGCCAGGCGGTGGAAGGCAACTTCCTGACGCCCAAGCTGGTCGGCGAGCGCGTTGGCCTGCACCCTGTCTGGGTGATCTTCGGGCTGCTTGCCGGCGGGACGCTCTTCGGCTTCGTGGGCGTGTTGCTGTCCGTCCCGGTCGCGGCGGTCATCGGCGTGGGCGTTCGCTTCGCCATTCAGCAGTACAAGTCGAGCAGCTACTACAGCGGTAGCAAGGGCGCGGGCGAATGAGCGGCGGTGGCCAACTGGCGCTTGCATTGCTGCATCGTCCGGCCGTCGGGCGCGAGGATTTCCTCGTCGGGCCAGCGAACGAGGCGGCCGTCGCCTGGATCGACCGCTGGCCGCGCTGGCCGCAGCCCTGCCTGGCGATTCACGGTCCGGCGCGCGCCGGCAAAAGCCATCTGGTCAGCGTCTGGCAGGAGGCCAGCGGAGCGCGCATTCTCGACCTCGCGACGCTTAGCGAGCGGGGACCGGCGGAGCTTCTGGACGAGGCGCGGGACTTCGCGATTGAAGACGTGGACCACGCCATCGCCACGGCAACGGAGCCGGCCCGCCTGGAGGAGAACCTGCTGCACGCCTATAACCTGATTCGGGAGGCTGGCGGGCATCTGCTGTTGACCGGACGCGCGCCGCCGGCGCGCTGGCGCCTGCAGTTGGCGGACCTGCGCTCGCGCATGCTGGCCGTACCGGTTGTGGCGCTCGGCGCGCCGGACGACCCGCTTATGGAGGGGCTTCTGGTCAAGCTGCTGGCCGACAGGCAACTGCGCGTCGCACCGGGCGTGGTCCATTATCTGGCGGCGCGGATGGAGCGCAGCTTCGAGGCCGCATGCGCGCTCGTTGACCGGCTCGACAGGCAGGCGCTGGCCGAGAGGCGGGAAATCACCATTCCGCTGGCGCGCCGCGTGTTGGAAGAAATCGGGCCGTCGGCGCCCTGACCTGATAAGCCGGTGGCTGGCGTCAATTCGCAAACGACGATTGGGGAGAATGCAAATGGATCTGGGTATCAGCGGCCGGAAAGCTTTGGTTTGTGCGGCGTCGAAAGGTCTCGGCCGGGCCTGCGCCATGCAGCTTGCGCGCGAAGGTGTGGCGGTCACGATCGTCGCCAGGACCGAAGGCCCGCTGTCTGAAACGGCGCAGGCGATCCGCGAGGAAACCGGCGTCGAGGTCACGCCGGTCGCCGCGGACATCACCTCCGCCGCGGGTCGCGAACAGGCACTGGCGGCCTGTCCCTCGCCGGATATCCTCGTGAACAACGCCGGCGGACCGCCGCCGGGCGACTTTCGCGATTGGGACCGCGACGACTGGATCGCCGCGCTGGACGCGAACATGCTGACGCCGATCGAACTCATCCGCGCGACGGTCGACGGGATGATCGACCGCGGCTTCGGGCGCATTGTCAACATTACCTCCTCGGCTGTGAAGGCGCCGATCGACATCCTTGGCCTTTCCAACGGCGCCCGCGCCGGGCTGACCGGATTCGTGGCCGGCATTGCCCGCAAAACCGTGCGCCACAACGTCACGATCAACAATCTGCTGCCTGGACCCTTCGACACCGACCGGCTGCATTCGACCATCGACAGTGCCGCCAAGTCCGGCGACCGGGA
>JAWVYK010000197.1:0-5266 GCA_033722755.1 Rhodovibrionaceae bacterium
CGGCCCTCCGCCAGCACCTGCTCCACCGCGCGCATCAGCGCTGCCGCCGCCTCGTCTTCGCCCAGGTGGTCCAGCATCATCGACGCCGTCCAGAAGGCGCCCACCGGGTTGGCGATGCCCTGGCCCATGATGTCGAAGCCCGAGCCGTGGATCGGCTCGAACATCGAAGGGTAGGCGCCGCCGGGGTTCAGGTTGGCCGTGGGCGCGATGCCCAGGCTGCCGGTCAGCGCGGCGGCCAGGTCGCTCAGGATGTCGGCGTGCAGATTGGTGGCCACGACCGTGTCCAGGCTGCGCGGCTTGAGCACCATGCGCGTGGTCATGGCATCGACCAGCATCTTGTCGGTCCGGACGTCCGGATACTCGCGCGCGACCTTCGCGAAGACCTCGTCCCACAGCACCATGCCGTGGCGCTGGGCGTTCGACTTGGTGACCAGCGTCAGCAGCTTGCGCGGCCGACCCATCGCGACCTCGAAGGCGAAGCGCATGATCCGCTCCACGCCCGCCCGGGTGAAGACCGCGGTCTCCAGACCCACTTCCTCCGGCAGGCCCTGGTGGACGCGTCCGCCGGCGCCGGCGTATTCGCCCTCGCTGTTCTCGCGGACGATGGCCCAGTCGATGTCGCCGGGCTCCACGTCCGCCAGCGGGCAGGGCACGCCGGGCATCAGCCGCGCCGGACGCAGGTTGGCGTACTGGTCGAGCCCCTGGCAGATCGCCAGGCGCAGGCCCCAGAGCGTGATGTGGTCCGGCACCTCGGGATCGCCCACTGCGCCGAAGTAGATCGCGTCGAAGGCCTTCAGCCGTTCGAGGGCGTCGTCGGCCATCATGCGCCCGTGCCGGCGGTAGTGATCGGAGCCGTAGTCGAAGCGCTCCACCTCGAGCGTGAAGCCGCCGTCGCGCCGGGCCAGCGCCTCCAGCACGGACAAGCCCGCGTCGATGACCTCCCGGCCGATGCCATCGCCGGGTATGGCCGCGATCCTGTGCGTGCGCACGCCTCGCCTCCTTCTGCTGTCTGGAACCTGGCCGCCGATGCGCTAGGATGGCGCGCGGCCGCCGATTGGGCAACCGGGCCGGCGGGCTCAACGAGACAGGGGGAGCGAGACGAAGCCATGTCCACGCGTATCGCATTCATCGGCACCGGCATCATGGGCGCGCCCATGGCCCGCAATCTCCTGTTGGCCGGCCACGAGGTCACGGCCTGGAACCGCACGGCGGAGAAGGCGCGCCCTCTGGAGCGCGACGGCGGCAAGCTCGCCGACAGTCCGGCGGCGGCCGCGGAAGGCGCGCAGGCGGTCTTCACCATGCTTTCCGACGGCCCCGCGGTGACCGAGGTTCTGGACTCCGCCGGCGTGGCGGCGGCGCTCTCGCCGGGCGCGATCGTCATCGACTGCAGCTCGATCCCGCCCTCCACGGCGCGCGATCACGCCGAGCGCTTGGCCGATCGCGGGCTCGGCCACCTGGACGCGCCGGTCTCGGGCGGGCCCAGTGGGGCGGAACAGGCGAGCCTCGCTATCATGGTGGGCGGCTCCGACGAGGATTTCGCCAAGGGCAGACCGCTGCTGGAGGCGCTGGGCCGTCCCACGCACGTGGGCCCCGCCGGCGCAGGACAGCTCGCCAAGCTCGCCAACCAGACCATCGTGGGACTGGCCATCGGCGCGGTGGCCGAGGCGCTGCTCTTGGCCGGCGAGGGCGGGGCCGACCCGGCCAAGGTGCGCGAGGCGATGCGCGGCGGCTTCGCCGACAGCCTGATCCTGCAGATTCACGGCGAGCGCATGATCGAGCGCAGCTTTCTGCCCGGCGGGCCGGCGTCCATGCACCTCAAGGACATGCGCACCGTGATGGAGGAAGCGCAGAACCTGGGCCTCGACCTGCCGCTCGCCGCGCGGGCGACGGAGCTCTTCGAGAAGCTGGTGGAGCACCGTGGGCCCGGCGTCGACCACAGCGGGCTGCTGCTGGAGATCGAGCGGCTCAATCCCTCGCACCGGCTGGGCGAAAAGGACGACACCCTTCCGTGAGCGCGCGTTCCGGTTCAGCAAAGCCTGGCCGACCGCTGAACGTCTTGCTGGTCGGCAACTTCTACGGCGCGGGCAACGCCGGCGCCTACTACATGATCATGCCGAAGCTGATGAACGGCTTCATCCGCGCCGGCCACAACGCCTATGCCTACAACGACCGGGAGATCGCGCGCGCCCGAAACCCCTTCGGCAGCCGCAAGTTCGGCATCCTGCCGGCCAACGAGCGCCTGGTGGAGGTGGCGCGCGACCTCAGGCCCGAGCTGGTCGTCCTCGGCCACTGCGAGATGATCTGGAACCGCACGCTCGCGCGCATGCGCGAGGCTGCGCCGGGCACGCGCATCGTCTATCGCAACGTCGACCCGCTGATCCACGAACAGAACCGCAAGGACATCGCCCGGCGTTCGGGCCACGTCGACGGCATCTTCGTCACCACGGCGGGCGAGCCGCTGCGTGAATTCGCAACGGCTCCTTCAGGCGGCAATCCGGGGACCTTCGTCACCTTCATGCCGAACCCCATCGACCCGGCGATCGACTGGCGCAGGTCCTTCGCAGCGCAAAGCCACGCGGCGGACGTCTTCTTCGCCGCCGGACCGCTGGGCGCGGACGACCCGCGCAAGACCTTCGTGGAGCGCCTGCAAGCCGCCGTGCCGCAGGCGCGCTTCGACCTGCATGGCAAGCCCTTCGGCCGGCCATTCCTCTTTGGTGCGGCCTATCTGGAGGCGCTGGCGGCGGCGAAGATGGGCCTTTCCGTCAACCGCACCGACGACTTCGCCTTCTACGCCTCCGACCGCATGGCGCAGATGACCGGCAACGGCCTCTTGACCTTCGTGCACCGCGGCGCCGGCTTTCAGGAGCTCTACGGCGAGGACGCGCTCGCCTTCTACGACAGCGCCGAGGAGGCGGCGGAAAAGCTGCGCTTTTACCTGAAGGACGACAGCGCCTGGCGCAAGGCCGCGGAGGCCGGCTGGCGCCGCTCGCACGAGCTGTTCGATTCCACCCGGATCGCCCGCTGGATCGTCGATGCCGCCTTCGATGGCGGCCCCTCCCAGGACTACGGCTTCCCGACGAAGATTTGGACGGCGTGAAGGGCTAAGGCTGGCGCTTCACCTTTGCGAGATTGTCGGCCGAGTGATTGCGCACGATCGCCTGTTTGATTGTCTCAAACAGCCTCGGCGGCAGAAAGCCGTAGTGGAACCTGCTCCTGGGCGCGTTCGGAACCTGGGCAAGATCGTTCGGCCAATGGAAGTAGTTGACCTCATCGACGACCACGCGGGATGGCCGAGTGTTGTCGAGACCCAGGTGAGCGGCGACCCGAGGGGGAATTCCGATCGAATCCCGGTCGTCCTCCTGCGTCGTGATCGCGGCGACCATGACCTGCTGGGTTTCGGCGCTGATGAGTACGATCACCGCGGGACGCGCCTTCTCGGCCTCCGTTGCACCCAGCGTCTGCTGACGGTGCCACAGGTATTCATAACAGACGACGAGCCCCGGCTCCGGATCGGGCAGCGCCACGCGGCTACTCGTCGTCCATCAGCCGGTCGAGGTGCGCGTGGCGTTCGTCCATCTGGCTGTCGCGCAGTCGCTCGATATCCGCATCCGGAATCTCCGAGGCTGCCAGGGCGCGCCGCGTATCGAGCGCCTTGAGGCGCTCGTACTCATCGGCCGACAGCACGACCACATTAATCTTGCCGCGCCGCTCGATTCCGACCGGCTGCACCAGGGCCTTTTCGCGCACCTCGCCGAAGTGCTTTCCGGCTTCGCTCGCAGAGAAAGTGATCATTCCGCCTCCGTTATGGAGATTTTCCGTATAAAGCGTAAAATACGGAATTTACGGTTAGTTGCAAGGCTTTTGCGCGGAATACCGATCTCCCGGTATATCGCCAACCCCCTTGCATTTCCCCGCCCTGCGCCGCAATTCTGCGGCCTGATCCGGTGATGGGCGGGAGCGGGAGAGGGACGGGCGATGAGCGGCGACGGCGGCGACCACAGCTCCGGCAAGAAACCCGAGGACAAGCCCCTGGGCGACCAGGCGTTCCGGGCTGAGAGCGTCTATGGCCGGCAGGAGGAGTCGACCTTCGCCGGCGCGCTCAGCTTCCTGCGCCGCAAGTACACGCGCGACCTGGCGGGCGTGGACGTGGCGGTCACCGGCATTCCCTTCGATCTCGCCACCTCGTTCCGGCCGGGCGCGCGCTTTGGCCCGGCGGCGGTGCGCGCGGGCTCGGTGCAGCTGGCCGAACTCCTGGCCTTTCCCTGGCGCTTCGACCCCTTCAAGCATCTGGCCGTGGTCGACTATGGCGACTGCTACTTCTACCACGGCCATCCCGACCGCGCGGCGGACAGGATCACCGCGCACATCCGCGAGATCCTGGAGGCCGGGGCGAAGTCGCTCGTCATCGGCGGCGACCATTTCATCAGCTATCCGATCCTGCGCGCCTATGCGGAAAAGCACGGGCCCGTCAGCCTGGTGCACTTCGACGCGCACCCCGACACCTGGCCCGACGACGGGGAGGAATTGAACCACGGCTCCATGTTCACCCGCGCCGTCGCCGAGGGCATCGTCGATTCCGAAACCTCGGCGCAGATCGGCATCCGCACGGTGGCCCCGCAGCGCGGCTTCACCGTACTGGACGCGCCCTTCGTGCACGAGCACGGCCCCGCCGCCGTGGTGGAGCGGGTCAAGGAGACGCTGGGCGGCCGGCCGGCCTACCTGACCTTCGACATCGACTGCCTGGACCCGGCCTATGCGCCCGGCACCGGCACGCCGGTGGCCGGCGGGCTTTCCAGCGCGCAGGCGCTCGCCATCCTGCGGGGGCTGGACGACATCGACTGGCTGGGCATGGACATCGTCGAGGTGGCGCCGGCTTACGACAACGGCGAGATCACGGCCATTGCCGCGGCCACGCTGGCGCACGACTGGCTGTGCCTGCTGGCGCAGCAAAAGAAGGGCGGCTGACGCGCGCCGCCGCGGCCCTCTCGTCGCGGCTTTCCGGGGCGCGATTGACAAATCCACCCGGGCCCGAGTGAAATAGCCGGCATGGAAGGCCCGCCGCCTGCCCCCCATTCGGGCGGTGGGAAAAACGAAGAAAACAGGAGGCTTCATGTACGCCACGATCCGAACGGGTCTGATGGCCGCCGCGCTCACGTCCCTTGCAGTTGCCGGCGCGCAGGCCGAAGAGGAAAAGACCCTCAACGTCTACAACTGGTCCGACTACATTGCCGAGGACACCATCCCCGATTTCCAGGAGGAGACCGGC
>JAWVYK010000198.1:0-5150 GCA_033722755.1 Rhodovibrionaceae bacterium
CGACCTGGCTCTTGAGGCCAAGGACAACATCGACCAGCCCGACAACCTGAAGGCCATGATCTTCTGGGGTCACGCGCCCAACTCGCAAACCCGCCTGCCGGATATGCGCCGCGCCATGAGCAAGCTGGACATGCTTGTCGTGGTCGACCCCTATCCGACCATGACGGCGGTGATGCACGAGCGCACCGACGGCGTCTATCTGCTGCCGGCGGCGACGCAGTTCGAGACCTATGGCTCGGTCACCGCGTCGAACCGTTCGCTGCAGTGGCGCGAGAAGGTGGTGGACCCGGTCTTCGAATCGAAGCCGGACCAGGAGATCATGTATCTCTTCGCGGAAAAGCTCGGCTTTGCCGACGAGATGTTCAAGAACATCAAGATCAACGGCAAGGAGCCTCTGGTCGAGGATATCCTGCGCGAGCTGAACCGCGGCATGTGGACCATCGGCTACACCGGCCAGTCGCCGGAGCGCCTGAAGTTGCACATGGACAACCAGCACACCTTCGACAAGACCACGTTGCAGGCTGTCGGCGGACCGGCAGACGGCGACTTCTACGGTCTGCCGTGGCCGTGCTGGGGAACGGCGGAGATGGGCCATCCGGGCACGCCGAACCTTTACGATACCTCGAAGCCGGTCGCCGAAGGCGGCCTGTGTTTCCGCGCCCGCTTTGGCGTGGAGCGCGATGGGCAGAACCTGCTCGCAGAGGGCAGCTATCCCGTTGGCTCCGAGATCAAGGACGGCTATCCGGAGTTCACGATGGCGATGCTCAAGCAGCTCGGTTGGGACAAGGACCTGACCGACGGCGAGCGCAAGGCCATCGAGGCCGTGGCCGGGGACGACACGAACTGGAAGACCGACCTTTCCGGCGGCATCCAGCGCGTGGCGATCAAGCACGGCTGTGCACCCTTTGGCAATGCCAAGGCGCGCACCGTCGTGTGGAACTTCCCGGATCCGGTGCCTCTCCACCGCGAGCCGCTCTACACGCCGCGGCGTGACCTGGTCTCCGACTATCCGACCTACGAGGACCGCCGGATGTATCGTCTGCCGATCCTCTACAAGTCGATCCAGGAGAAGGATTTCTCCAAGGATTATCCGATCATCCTCACCTCCGGCCGTCTGGTCGAATACGAGGGTGGCGGCGAGGAGACCCGTTCCAACCCCTGGCTTGCCGAGTTGCAGCAAGACATGTTCGTCGAGATCAACCCGTTCAACGCGAACGAGTTGGACATCAAGGACGGACAGATGGTCTGGGTGCATGGGCCGGAAGGCGCCAAGCTGAAGGTTATGGCTATGGTGACCGAACGTGTGGGCCGCAACGTGGCCTTCATGCCGTTCCACTTCGGCGGACACTGGCAGGGTGAAAGCCTGCGGTCGAAGTATCCGGAGGGAGCCGATCCGTACGTCCTTGGCGAAGCGTCCAACACGGCGCAGACCTACGGCTATGACTCGGTGACCAACATGCAAGAGACCAAGGCGACGCTCTGCCGGATCGAGCGGGCCTGAGGCAAGCACCTGTAAGGAGACTGACGAATGGCACGCATGAAGTTCCTTTGTGATGCGGAACGTTGCATCGAGTGCAACGCTTGCGTCACAGCGTGTAAGAACGAGCACGAGGTTCCTTGGGGTGTAAATCGCCGGCGGGTCGTCACGATCAACGACGGCAAGCCCGGTGAGCGCTCGATCTCGGTGGCCTGCATGCACTGCTCTGATGCGCCGTGCATGGCGGTCTGCCCGGTCGATTGCTTCTACCAGACCGAGGAAGGGGTGGTTCTCCACTCCAAGGATCTCTGCATCGGTTGCGGTTACTGCTTCTACGCCTGTCCTTTCGGCGCGCCGCAGTATCCGCAGGCCGGCAACTTCGGCAGCCGAGGCAAGATGGACAAGTGCACCTTCTGTGCCGGCGGACCTGAGGAGGATATGTCCCAGGCCGAGTTCCAGAAGTACGGCCGGAACCGTCTTGCCGAGGGCAAACTGCCGCTGTGTGCGGAGATGTGCTCCACCAAGGCCCTGCTCGCCGGCGACGGCGACGTGGTTGCCGACATCTACCGCGAGCGCGTGGTCGCCCGCGGCTTTGGGTCGGGCGCCTGGGGCTGGGGCACGGCCTATCAGCAAAAGGCCGGTTCCTGACGACGTCCTTCCTGTTCGCCGTGTCGTCCCGATTTGACTCGGGGGCGGCACGGCGACAGAGGACAAGTATTCGAGCCGGGGGCGGCCGCCGATGCGCGTCGTCCCCGTTTCGGCTGCGATCGCGACCCGCACACTTCCGGCTGGCGGAATGCTATGGCTCGGTATATCTGTTCGACTGACCGACGCCGGCACTATGGACCGTCCGGCTGTGGCGGGCGATGGTCGGGCGTCGTAGCCGCCGGGCGCGGGCGAGCGCCGGACCGGAGTTTTTGCCGATCATTTGGATTGGGGGACGGCTGAGCATGAAGCCAAGTTCCAGGGCGGTGCTGACCGCCGCGGCCCTGACGGCCGCCTTAGGACTCGCTGCCTGTGAGGAAGACGAGCAGGACCGGGTTCTGATGTACGAGCCGGGGACTTACCTCGGACAGGAAGACACACCGCTGGCCGAGGAAAAGGTCAATGACCTGCGCCAGCGCGCCAAGAATCAGGGACGCCTTTGACCAAGCGCCATCGGCGGTGCGATCGATCGCCCGCGCGCAGGCGTTCCCGATACAAGTTTTTTAGAGACAATGGTCCGCTGGGACCGTTTCGAGGAGAGGGTCATGAGCACCTTTGAGGGCAGCGAGCGCGGCAAGCGCGCAGACGGATCGGCCGGGCGGCTCGCGGCGGCAGCGAAAGCGATCATGGCGGCTTTCGTCGTGCTTGCCATCGGGCTGAGCGTGATCGGCGTTGCCGACGGCGGCAGCCAGGCGTGGGCGCAAACCGAGGGCCGGGACGTGGCCCCCCCAGAGCCGAAACAGGGTCACGTGCCGGGCGATAGCCTCGGCAACACGAGTGACGCGCAGTTCTGGCGAGAGATTCGCCGGGGCATGCAGGGGTCCGTGTCCCTGCCGAACAAGCAGGCGGGCGTGCTGATCCAGTCGGAGGGCGACAACTGGCGTGCGGTGCGAAACGGGCCGCTGTCGCTTTACGGATCCTGGGCGCTTCTCGGCATCGTTATCCTGCTGGCGCTGTTCTTCGCTATACGCGGACGCGTTCGAATCGAAGCCGGGCCTTCGGGGCGCACGATCGAACGTTTCAACGGCCTGGAGCGCTTCACACACTGGCTGACGGCAAGCTGCTTCGTGGTGCTGGCGCTGACCGGCCTCAACCTGCTCTACGGGCGATACGTGCTGCTGCCCGTGATCGGACCGGAGGCCTTCGCGGGGCTGACGACGGCCGGCAAGTATGCGCACAACTTCCTGGCGTTCCCCTTCATGCTCGGGCTTGTGCTGATGTTCGTGCTGTGGGTCCGTCACAACATTCCGAACAAATACGACCTGATCTGGATCTCCAAGGCGGGCGGACTCTTCACCACTGGTTCGCACCCGCCGTCCAAGAAGTTCAACGCAGGTCAGAAAATCATCTTCTGGCTGGTGATCCTGACCGGCATCACGCTGTCCAGCTCGGGTATTCAGCTGCTCTTCCCCTTCGAGCTGGCGCTGTGGGGCAAGACGTTCGAGGCGCTGAACGCCCTGGGCGCCGGTCTTCCGACGAATGTTACGCCGATGATGGAACAGCAGCTTTCGCAAGTGTGGCACGCCGCCATCGGGCTCTTCGCCATTGTGGTGATCGTCGCGCACATCTATATCGGCTCCATCGGCATGGAAGGCGCTTTCGCCGCCATGGGCTCGGGCGAGGTCGATCTGAACTGGGCGCGCGAGCACCACAACATCTGGGTGGCCGAGAAGCTGGGCGAGAAGGTCGACGACCAGCACCACCAGCCCGCCGAATAGGAGAAATCGCCATGCAGGGGGCAAGGAGTGTCGCCGCGATTCTGGCGCTGGCCGTGTCGCTGGCCGTCCCGCTGGCGTTCGCGCCTGGACCGGCCGCTGCCCAGGTCGGCAAGGATGAGGCCGCCAAGCAGATCGCCGAGGAGTACGGCGTCGAGGTGCTGAAAACCCGGGAGGGCGAGATCGACGGACAGCCTGTCTGGCTGATTACCGTGATGCAGCAGGGCGGCAATTCGAACTCCGCCTTTCGCGTTTCCACGCTGGCGGTGAGCAAGCAAACGGGCAAGTTGGTGCCAGTCTTCCAGCACAAATCCAGCGGCTACAACCTGCCGGGAGAGGAGGCGGGCGTGCCGCGCAGCGCCAACCAGCCGCTCAACATGCAGCATGGAATCTGGCGCTAGACCACGCGCTTCGAAAGGGCGGTCGTTGCTTATGCCATCTTTCAGGTTCAGGGGGCGGTTTGCGGCTGGCCGCGGCCGCCCTCTCTCGTTTGCGGCGGCCTGCGTGGTCGCCCTCGCATTGCTCGGGCGGCCGGCCGTCGCGGCCATGGAGGGCCACGGCGCCATCGTCAACGGGCTTGCGGTCTCTGCCGATGGCGGGCGCGTGCTTTCCGCCTCCTGGGATTACACGGCGCGCCTGTGGGACCTTGAGGAGCAGGCGACGCTGCGCGTTTTGAACGCGCATGTGGCCAGCGTGAACGACGTCGTCTTCCTGCCGGATGGTAAACGAGCGATCACCGGGAGCTGGGACCACACCGCCATTCTCTGGGACCTGGAAACCGGCGAGGAGATTCGCCGCTTCGAGGGGCACATCAACAATATCGCCGGGATCGCACTCAGCCCGGACGGTCAGACGCTGGCCACCGCCTCCTGGGATCACAGCGTGAAACTTTGGGACGTGAACACCGGCGCGCTGCTGCACAGTCTGGAAGGCCACGCCACCAACGTCATGGCGGTGGTCTTCAGTCTGGATGGCAAGCGCCTGTATTCCGGCGGCTACGATACGTCGATCCGCGAATGGGACGTCGCCGAGGGCACAGAGCTGCGGCAGTTCACCGGCCACGAGAACTCGGTCAACGACCTGGCCATCTCTCCCGATGGAGAGCGTCTGTTATCGGCAAGCACCGACGAATCGGTCCGCCTCTGGAATATCGGCAGTGGGCAGGCCGTGCTCGCCATGGCCGGCCACGAGGGCTTCGTGGGGGCGGTGGCCATCTCTCCCGACGGGAAAACCGCGATCTCGGCCGGCATGGA
>JAWVYK010000199.1:0-5144 GCA_033722755.1 Rhodovibrionaceae bacterium
CACACGGCCGTCGCCCATTTCCTCGAGAACGCCGACCCGCTCTACAAGGTGACGATCATTCCGCGCGGCCAGGCGCTGGGCGGAACCCACCAGTTGCCCGAGCGCGAGCGCTACACCATGGACGAGCCCTACCTGAAGGACCGTCTCGCCGTCATGCTCGGCGGGCGGGTCATGGAACAGGAGTTCCTGGGCAATGTCTCCTCCGGCGCGGACGCCGATATCCGCCAGGCGACGCAGACCGCGCGGGCCATGGTGGCGCGCTGGGGCATGGACGAGCAACTGGGGCCGATCGACCTGCGCCAGGACGGCGACAATCCCTTCCTCGGCTATGAAATGGCCAAGCCGCGCGATTTCTCGGACCAGACGGCGCACGAGGTGGATGAAGCCGTCAAGCGCATCCTGCGCGAGGCGGAGGACCGCGCCCGAAAGGTCGTCCACGACCACCGCAAGGTCATCGAGAAGCTCGTTGCCCGCCTGCGGGAGGAGGAGACGCTGAACGCCGAGGACATTCGCGATTGCCTCGGCCCCGGCGCACATGAAGCCTCGAAGAAAGCGCGGTCCTCGAGCCAGAGCCAGCGAAAAAGCACGGCCGGCAAAGGCAAGGCCGGGCAAAGCGGCTCGGCGAAGAGTTCCGGCAAATCCTCTGGCAAATCCTCTGGCCAATCCTCTGGCAAATCGTCCTCGGGAAGATCGAAATCCAAGGCCGCCGCCAGCTAAGGCTGGATCGCGGCCTGCGCCCTGACATCCCCGGCCACGCATGGACAGGGAGTGCGCCCGGCGCTATGTAAATCCGAATGAACCGCGACCGCGGCCGTCTGGTCCAACACTGCGGCTCAGCGGCACGACAAGGAAGGCTGCCGGATGCCCGACTATCATGCGCCCATCGAAGATATGCGCTTTGTCCTGAACGAGCTGGCCGGCTTGCAGGACATCGCCCAGATGCCCGGCTTCGAAGAAGCGACCCCCGACGTCGTCGACGCCATTCTGGACGAGGCGGGCAAGCTCGCCGGCGAGGTTCTGGCGCCGCTGAACCACATTGGCGACCGCCAGGGCTGCGTGCTGGAAAATGGCGTCGTGCGCACGCCCGAGGGCTTCAAGGATGCCTACCGCCAGTACGTGCAGAGCGGTTGGAACGCCCTGCCCTTCGAGCCGGAATTCGGCGGCCAGGGCCTGCCCTGGGTGGTCGCGCAGGCCATCCAGGAGATGTGGAATTCGGCGAACATGTCCTTCGCCCTCTGCCCTTTGCTGAACGTCGGCGCGGTGGAGCTTTTGCAGGTCCACGGCTCGCCCGATCAGCAAGCCACCTATTTGCCGAAAATGGTCTCCGGCGAATGGACCGGCACCATGAACCTGACCGAGCCGCAGGCGGGCTCCGACGTAGGCGCCGCCAAGACCCGCGCGGTCAAGGACGGCGAGGCTTATCGGATCACGGGACAGAAGATCTACATCACCTACGGCGAGCACGACTTCACCGACAACATCGTCCATATGGTCCTTGCACGCACGCCGGACGCGCCGGCCGGAACGAAGGGCATCAGTCTGTTCATCGTCCCGAAGTATCTGCCGAAAGAAGACGGCAGCGCCGGCGAGCGCAACGACCTTCGATGCGTATCGATCGAACATAAGCTGGGCATCAACGCCTCGCCCACCTGCACCATGGCCTATGGCGACAACGGCGGCGCCGTCGGCTTCCTGGTCGGCGAGGAAAACCGCGGCATCGAGTACATGTTCACGATGATGAACAATGCCCGCCTTTCGGTCGGCGTCCAGGGCGTGGCGATTGCCGAACGGGCCTACCAGCAAGCGCTCGCCTATGCCCGGGAGAGGGTGCAGGGCCGGCCGGTCGACGGCAGCAGCAAGCAGGCCGTTCCGATCATCCGCCATCCCGACGTGCGGCGCACCCTGATGACCATGCGTGCGCGCACCGAGGCCGCCCGGGCGCTCGCCTATGTCACGGCCGGCGCGCTGGACCACGCCCGTCGGCACCCGGACGAAGCCGTGCGGCGGGATCATCAGATCAATCGGCTGGAATTGCTGACACCGGTGGTCAAGGCCTGGTGCACGGACCTCGGCTGCGAGGTCGCCTCACAGGGAATGCAGGTGCACGGCGGCATGGGCTTCATCGAGGAGACCGGCGCCGCGCAACATTACCGCGATGCCCGCATCACGCCGATCTACGAAGGCACCAACGGCATTCAGGCGATGGATCTGATCGGCCGCAAGGTGCTGCGCCGCAAGGCCGAGCCGGTGCGCGATTTGACGGCAGACATGAAGCAGACCGTGGAGCGGCTGCGCGGTGCCAACGGCGAGGATCTGCCGGCCCTCGGCGCCGGGCTGAAGGAAGCCGTGGAAACGGTCGAAAAAGCCACCGACTGGCTGATGGAGGCGGAAGCGCGCGATCCCGCCGAACCCGGCGCCGGGGCTGCGCCCTACCTCGATATGCTGGGCGGCGTTACCGCCGGCTGGCTCATGGCGCGCGGGGCAGAGGCGGCAGCGCGGCGACTGGCGGAAAACGGCGTTGGCGACCAGCGGTTCCTGAGGGCCAAAATCGTCACTGCGCGCTATTACGCCGACAACCTGCTGCCGCACGCGCTGGCCAGCGCCAACTCTGCGATGAAGGGCTCGAAAGGCGTTCTCGCGCTGGACGAAGACGCGTTCTGAAGGCCGCTACGCCTTACGGCTAGCTTGACTTTTAACCCCCTCTTCCCGAATTAATTGTCCAGCAGTCGCTGCTTCGGCGAGCCTTGCCGTTACTGGTGTCGGGGCCGACCGGCTCCAGGCGTCGATACGCAGAGCCTTCCGATGGCTGGGATTGCGCTTCACGCATCGCCGCCAAGGCGGTGTGCCCGTTGACGATGAGACGCCTAGATTGGAGACAACACGATGGCGCTTGGCACCGTAAAATGGTTCAACCCGACCAAAGGCTACGGCTTTATCCAGCCCGAAGATGGCGGCAATGATGTGTTCGTCCATATCACCGCTTTGAAGCGCGCCGGCCTGCAGACACTCGAGGAAGGTCAGAAGGTTGAATTCGAAACGGCGGTCGAACGCGGCAAGACCGCGGCGGTGAGCATCACGCCGGTCTGACACCGCAGTAGATCCGAACAGCCGGGCCGGCGCCCTCGGCCCAGGCGGGCCTCGCCTCCGCGAGCATCCGCCAGCCGGCGCCGGCCCGGAGCTTTTTTGGCCAGACCTTGCGATTCCAATTGGCGCGGCCGCTTATCGGAAACAGCTAAAAGGAGAGAGTATGACGAAGGAAGACATGATCGAATTCGGTGGCACCGTCATCGAAAAGCTACCCAACGCGATGTTCCGGGTGCGCCTGGACAACGATCACGAGATCATCGCCCACACCTCGGGAAAAATGCGCAAGCACCGCATCCGCGTCATGGTGGGCGACAAGGTCGATATCGAAATGACGCCCTACGACGTGACCAAGGGGCGCATCACATTCCGCCACAAGTAGGCCCGCGGCCAGCGAGCCCTTGTCGCAAGGCGCGCGCAAGGCTGCAGGCGGGCCTGGCATGAAAAGAAGCCCCGCATCATGGGTGGACGCGGGGCAAGTCGGAACGGAGTCAAGGCAGTTGTCCCGACCTATTTGGTCGAGACGGAAATGCGGCGGGCCTTGCTCTTGCCAGCCGCAGTCTTCGGCAGGGTGATCTTCAAAACACCCTTCTCGAAGTTCGCAGAAATCTTGTCCTCGTTGACGTTCTCGGGCATCGGGAAGGAGCGGCGGAAGGAGCCGTAGCTGCGTTCGGTCAGGTAGTAATCCTTATCCTTCTCCTCGCGCTCCGACTTCTTCTCCCCCTTGATCGTCATCACACCATTCTCGACGGAGACGTCGACGTCCTTCTCGTCCAGGCCAGGCAGTTCGGCGGTAATCTCGAAGGCCTTGTCGCTCTCGCTCGCATCGAAGCGCACATCCGCACCCGCTGTCGTCGCCACCGCTCTGAACCTTGGAGTCAACGGCGGCCAGCTTCCAAAGAAGTCATCGAACAGCCGGTCCATCTGCTGCCGGAAATCGGCCATTGGGTGCAGTCCCGATGGGGCAGCTCGCTCCTCAGACGTCGCAGAGGGCGGGCTTTGAACATCCTTTTTCTTGGCCATCGAACAACTCCCTCTCTGCATGGCGCTCTGCCGGAGGCAGAGACAGCCGGCAAAGCGCCGATAAGACATGAAAAAGGCTAACGCCGGGACCCGACGTTAGCCTTGATCTGCATCAAAGCTAATATGCGCTTTGGCTAAGGCGACTGCATGCTCGGCGCCGCGGGCTCTCTCGACTGCCCGGCCAGGTCCGCCAGCTCGCGGCGAATGTCGGCGGCGCTCGCGGGTTCGCCGCCGGCATTCAGGATCGCCTTAAGCGCGTCGGCGATCAGCGAGATATTGTCTCCGTCCCAGCCATGCGGCGCATCTTCCAGTCCGACCCGCACGTGGCCGCCGCGTGCGACCGTTTCTTCGATCAGCGGGCGGATATCGACGGCCAGACCGGCGGCCATCCACGGCGCGCCGGGAGCCTCCTCGCCGAGCAGCCGCAGGTAGGCGTCCAGCGCGTAGTCCCGCGGCGGGAAGGAGAAGGTGAAGCCCTCGCTCATCAGCATGCGGTAGACCGGCGTCGGCGCCGCCGGAACCTCGCGGCGCATAGCCGCACCGAGGCGCACGAAACCCGGCTCGTAGCAGGCATAGGATGGATGGAAGCCATAGCGCGCCGCCAACTGCAGCCCGTAGCGCACGTGATCGTCCGGGTTCAGATAGACGAAGCCGCTGCGTCCTTCGGCGATCCAATCGTAGTGCGCGAAGTTGACGCTGCCGGGGTCGACGATCGACCACTCGATCAGGCCGCGCCGGGCGAGCTGCTCCACGGCCGCGAAACGCTCTTCGGCACTCATTGGCTTTTCGGCGTCGGCGCTGCCGGCCAGCGGTATCGTCGGATAGACGATGGCATCGACGGAGGCGCGAATGCCTTCGATGATGCGCGCGTAGATTTCCCAGTCGTCACGCTGCCGGCCGGTTGCCTCGTCGTAGGCGTGGACATGGATGATCGCCGCTCCGTCCTTGGCGCAGGCGATGCCCTCGCCGACGATTTCGTCGACGCTGATCGGGATGTTCGGCTGCACCTCGCGCGACCACGGGCCGTTCAACGCGAC
>JAWVYK010000200.1:0-5138 GCA_033722755.1 Rhodovibrionaceae bacterium
CTTCACCAATGTGAACGTCAATTCGCCGCTGCGCCTCGACGGGCCGATGGCCGAGGGCCTGATCGAGATGTCGGCGCTGAACCAGGCGGTGATCGTCACCCCCTTCACGCTGGCCGGGGCCATGGCGCCCGTCAGCCTGGCGGGCGCGCTTCTGCAGCAGAACGTCGAGGCGTTGGCCGGAATCGCACTTACCCAGGCGGTCCGGCCCGGTTCGCCCGTCGTCTACGGCTGCTTCACCTCCAACGTGGACATGAAGTCCGGGGCGCCGGCCTTCGGCACGCCGGAATACCTGCGCGCGGCGCTGGCCGCGGGGCAACTCGCCAGGCGCTACCGCCTGCCCTATCGCAGTTCCAACGCCAATGCCGCCAACGCCGTGGACGCGCAGGCGGCCTATGAATCCCTGTTTTCGCTGATGGGCGCGCTGCAGGGCGGGGCGAACGTGGTGCAGCACGCGCTGGGCTGGCTGGAAGGCGGGCTCACCGCCTCGTTCGAGAAAATGGTGCTCGACGCCGAGATGCTGCAGTGTCTCGTCGCCGCCGAGCGGCCCATCGATACCGGCGAGGCGGAGTTCGCGCTCGACGCCATTCGCGAGGTCGGCCCCGGCGGCCACTTTTTTGGCGCGGCGCACACCATGGAACGCTATGAGCGGGCGTTTTATCAGCCGCTGCTCTCGGACTGGCGCAATTTCGAGGCCTGGCGCGAGGCCGGCGCCGAGGACGCCTTCGCCGGCGCCGCGAGGATCGTCCGCGATCTGCTGCGCGCCTATGAGCCGCCGCCGCTCGATTCCGCCATCGCGGAGGAGCTCGACGCCTTCATCGCCCGGCGCAAGGAACAGGGCGGGGTGAGCGAATAGCGCCCGGCCAGCTCTTCACCCCCACACGGTGGGGAACCAGTCCTCGCGCAGGCGCTGGCCGTCGCTCATGTCGTGGCCGGGAAACGGCGGGGAGGTGCGCCCGGGGCGCGTTACGTAGCGGGCGTCGTCGCCGACATAGCGCAGCGAGAAGGCGCGCCGGCGGTTGGGGCTTTCGTTGCCGCGCGCGCCGTGCACCGTGCGGAAATGGAAGGCCACGGCATCGCCCGGCTCCAGCTCCCATTCCAGCACGCGGTAGCGGTCGGGCTCCGCATCCGGGTCGGGCACGGGAATGTAGTCGCCGGGCGCGCCGTAGAAATCGGCGTCGTCCAGCCACTTCACGGGCAGCACCGGTTTCTCCCACAAGTGCGAGCCGGCGATGAGCCTGAGCGTGGCCTGGCTGACCGGCTCGACGGGAATCCAAAGGCTCACGCACTGCCAGCCCTCGACGAAGTAGTAAGGGCTGTCCTGGTGCCAGGGCGTCGGCTTTGCGGTGCCCGGCTCCTTTACCAGCACGTGGTCGTGGAAGAGCTGCGCCGTCTTCGAGCGCATCAGCGCCGCGGCGATGGCGGCGGCCGGCGACTGGCGGGCGACGCGCTCGAACTCCGGAATGCGCTGCCAGTTGCAGTAGTCGTCGAAGAAGCGGCCGCCCTCGCCGGGCTTCAGGTTCTCCGCCGCATAAGGGCCAGGCTCGCGCATGTTGCGCTCGATGCCCTCGGCGATGGTGCCGATCCACTCGGCGAAGGCCCCGCGCACGCACACCGCACCGTCGCGCTGGAAGGCGTCGATGTCGGCCTCGCCGATATAGTCCGTCGTCATCTGCCCTGCCCTCCCGCAGTTCTGAGATGCTGCGCGCCCAGTTCGGGGAAGACCTTGGCGACCTTGCCCATCAGGTAGTCGCCGTAGGTTCCCTCGAAGTCGAAGAGGTTCTGCCCGTCCCAGCGCTGTCCAGCGCCCCCGGCGTCCCCGCCTTCGAGCGGCCGGGCATGCGCGGGCAGGGGCGTCATCTCCGCGGCAAAGTCGGGATCGAAGAACAGCGGAAAGGACAGGCGGTCCCGGCCGCTGCGGTTCAGCACGCGGTGCGGCGTCGAGCGATAGACGCCGCCGGTCAGCTTCTCAAGCATGTCGCCGATGTTGCAGACCAACGCGCCCTCGACGGGCGGCGCGGCGATCCAGCCGGCCGGGGTGCGCACCTCCAGCGCGCCGTTCTCGTCCTGCGCCAGCAGGGTAAGCAGGCCATAATCGGTATGCTCGCCCGCCCCCCAGGACTGCGCGAAGTCGCCTTCGGACTGCGCCGGCGGGCGCGCCGGGTAATGGAAGATGCGGAACAGCACCGTCGGCTCCGCGGTATAGGTGCGTGCGAAATAGTCTTCGTCGAGGCCGAGACTGAGCGAGATGCCTTCCATCAGCGCGTGGGCCGCGCGCGTGGCCGCCGACATATAGGCCTCCACGGCCGGGCGCAGCTCCGGCACCTGCGGCGGCCAGAGATTGGGCCCGTGCAGCGGCCAGCCGGCGGTGACGCGCGGGTGGTCCGGCGCCAGCTCCGTGCCGAAGTAGATGCCTTCCTTCAGGTCCGGCCGGCCGGAGGTGAGCTCTCCTCCCACGGGGAAGAAGCCGCGCCAGGCCGCGCCGCCGCGGGTCATGGCGATCTGCAGCTTTTCCGATTCGGGCCGGGCAAAGAAGCGGCGGCTCGCCTGCTCCAGGCGCTCCAGCACCTCGGGCGCGACGCCATGGCCGGTGACATAGAAGAACCCGTGCTGGCGGCAGGCGGCCGCGATCGCTTCGGCGACGTGTCGGCGGGCGCCCGCATTTTCGCGCGTCATCAGCGCGCGCATGTCGATGAGCGGAAGCTTCGTGTCCGGCGCGGCGGTTGCTGCGGTCATGGGCGTCCAGCCTGGCCGGTTCCGCGGCAATTCGGATACTCGATCTTCACGACCTCGATCTCCTCCTCGCCGGCCGGGGTCTGGAACTGGACGACATCGCCTTCCTCGGCGCGCAGCAGCGCCCGCGCGATGGGCGAGATCCAGCTGACCTCGCCATGCTCGTGGCGCGCCTCGTCCACGCCGACGATGCGCACGCGCCGCTCTACGTCGTCCTGTCCCGCATAGGTCACTGTGGCTCCGAAGAACACGCGCTCGCGGTTCGACTGCCGGTTAGGATCGACGACGTGCGCGCTTTCGATCCGCTTCATCAGAAAACGCAGCCGCCGGTCGATCTCGCGCAGCCGTTTCTTGCCGTAGATGTAATCGCCGTTTTCCGAGCGGTCGCCGTTGCCCGCCGCCCAGGAGACGACCTCCACCACCTCGGGCCGTTCGACGTGGCGCAGATGCTTCCATTCGGCGCGCAGACGCTCCAGTCCCTCGGGCGTGATGTAATTCGGCTGGCCCTTGGGCAGGCTATCGGGTTCTTCGTCGGGCAGGGCCTCTTCCGGCTCCTGCTCCTTGGTGAAGGCCTTGCTCATGGCGTCTCCGGCGTGAAGTCTCGAAGTCACAGGATAACGCCCGGCCTCCGTCATCTGTCAATTCGCCCGGCGGCGGGGGAGGCGAGCGGTGGAATGGTGAAAAATTTTACCCCGGTGAGAGTATTCCAGAAATAAATCGTACTACCCTGTTTGTTGGCCAATTCATGAGAGCATGCGGTTTGGCGCAGTTCACGCCGAGTTGATCGGGCGATTTCTTGGGCTCTACCTCCAAAGAGTTAGCGGAATAGCCATCGGAGGAATTGTCGGAATCCTCTGCGCGCCGCATGATTTGTTGCACGGTGGAGGGAGCCTGCCACGGCGTCTCTGCTCCGCCGGTATGTTTATTACTGGGACAGGTGCCATGCCAATTCGCAGATTTGCAAGGCGCAACGAGGGCAGTGTCGCGGCGGAGTTCGCGATGTTGCTGCCGCTTTTCGTGCTCTTCCTTTGGTCGATCATCCAGTTCGGCTTCGTCTTCTATTTCCAGAACGACATGATCAACGCCGCGCGCGAAGGCGGCCGGCAACTCTCGGTCAACGATACCGTGAGCTACCAGGAAGCCGAAACCATCGTTGAAAATTATCTGGCCAGCTGGCCGACCGCCATCGAGGTTGCGGCCTGTCCGCATGCGGACGCCGCTCTTCAAAATACGGAAACCTGGTCGGACGGGACGAACGAATGTCCGTCGCCGGCGCCGCTTGACCGCATCACGGTCGAGGTGCGCGCCGACATGGCGGACACGGCCGTCATGGGCGACATCTTCGGCTTCTTCGTTGGCCGGACGATGGATGCCTACGTCGAATTCCGCAAGGAGGGCATCGACTGACGGCAAATGACGAAACCGGAAGAACGCCGATGAAGAGCGAAATCCGGGAGAAAACGATCTACATGAAACAAAGGGCGCAGGACCATGCGGGACCAAAAGAAGGAGCGGCGCGGACTCCGCGCATTCGGCCGTAAACAAGACGGCGTGATGGCCGTGATCTTTGTGATCTGCATGCCGCTGATCATCGGCGTGTGCGCGCTGGTCATCGACCTCGGCTATGCCTGGATGACGCGCAACCAGTTGCAGGCCACCGCCGATGCGAGCTCATTGGCTGCAGCCTCCAAACTTAATGAGATCAGTCCTTCAGACACGAGCGTAGCCGTTGCCGAGGCCAACGCGCTCGCCGAGGCTAACATGGCGGCGGCGGGAAACGGGGACGTGCTGGTGGATTCCGACATAGTTTTCGGGTTCTTCTCGCCGATTACCTGGCAGTTCAGCGCCGGTATGACTCCCTATAATGCGGTGCGTACCACCACTCGGCGCGCGGCGGCCAACGACAATCCCCTTGGCGCTATCTTCGCTGTGATCTTTGGACGTAACGCGTTCGACGTGAACACCTCCTCAGTTGCGGTCGACGGCAAATTCGACGACTTCTTGGCTTGCATGCATGCTCTGAACGAAACGGCCGACGATTCGCTGTATGTCTTCGGCAACGCGACCCTCAACGCGCAGGGTTGCGATATCCAGGTCGATTCCTGTTCGAATGAAGCCTTCACGGCACAGGGAAATCCATTGATCGTCAACACCAATGACGCGGACGAGCCGGGATCGTTCAAGGTGTGCGGTGATTATACCCAAGTCGGCGGATCGGTGGACATCGACCCGTGCACCGATGCTGACGGGGACGGACAGTGCGACATCATTAACGACGATACTGATTTCAGGCTTGGCGATCCCTTTAGCAACATCGTGGAATGGGACACGCTGCCCGATACGCTCACTCCGAACGGGCCGGGCGATGAAATCGTCGAATTGCCTTCTCCGTCGACCGACATGAACAA
>JAWVYK010000201.1:0-5107 GCA_033722755.1 Rhodovibrionaceae bacterium
CGAGCCGCACGCTGAACGCCTTTTCCCTGGGATCGCCGAAGGACTCTGCAATCGCCGTGACCGACGGCATGCTGCGGAACCTCAACCTGCGGGAGTTCGCGGGCGTGATGGCGCACGAGGTCAGCCACATACGGCACAACGATCTTTGGGTCATGGGACTGGCCGATACGATCACACGGCTGACGCGCATCATGTCGCTGATGGGCATTGTTCTGTTCTTCATCAATGTGCCGCTGCTGCTGGTGGGCCAGGCGGTCATTCCCTGGCTGGGAGTGCTCGTGCTTATCTTTGCGCCCACGCTCGGCAGTCTCCTGCAGCTCGCGCTTTCCCGCGCGCGAGAGTACGATGCCGACATGGATGCCGCCGGTCTCACCGGCGACCCGGAAGGCCTTGCCTCTGCTCTGGAGAAGCTCGAGCGCCATCAGGGGCGCTTCTGGGAAGAGATCTTTGCGCCCGGCCGGCGCATTCCGGACCCTTCTCTGCTGCGCACGCATCCCGCCACCGAGGATCGCGTCACGCGCCTGCGCTCCCTGGAGCCGTCCGCGCGCGGCGAGCGCTTCCGCGAGCTCTCTGGCAGGCGCGAGGGTCCCGGCTTCGCCCGCCACGAGCACCCGCCCCGCTGGCGGGCCACGGGTGTCTGGTTCTGACGATGACAGCGGTCCTGTTGGCGGGTTTCCGGTCCAAGTTCGAGGAACGCGCGGCCGACATCGAGGCAGCCGAGGGCCTGCTTGAAGACGCGGGCGCCCGTGTGGCCCTGTTGCGCGGAGAAGGACTGGAGGAACTGTTGGAGGGCCTTCGGAGCAAGGCGCCTGAGGCGGATGTCGTGCTTATCGCCGGCGGCGACGGCACGCTGAACGCGGCGGCGCCGGCTCTGATGGAGACAGGGAGCACGCTTGCCGTCCTGCCGCTGGGCACCGCGAACGATCTTGCCAGGACTCTGGGACTTTCGGGCCAAGCGATCGAGGTCGCCGTGGGGGTCGCACTGAACGGACGGGAGGTTGCGCTGGACCTTGGAGAGGTCAACGGCGTTTTCTTCTTCAACGTCGCGAGCCTTGGCCTTGGCGCCAAAGTGGCGCGGCGGTTAACGGGCGATGCGAAGCGGCGGTGGGGCATATTCAGCTATCCGGCGACGCTCTTGGCGGTATGGAGGGCGCGGCGGTCCTTCGAGGTTCACTTGCGCTGCGACGGCCGGAAAAGCCGGCTGCGCACGATCCACGTCGCCGTCGGCAACGGCCGCTACTACGGCGGCGGCATGGTGGTCGCGCCCGATGCGCAAATCAACGACGGCCAACTGGTTGTCACGAGCATTGCCCCACAGAGCCTCTTGCGCTTGCTGCTATTGGGCTCGGCGCTGCACCTCGGGCTGACGGGCGGTCTTGGAGGGGTCGTGCAGAATAGGGGCAGCAAAGTGGAAATCGAGACCGGATCGCCGATGGGTATCGACACCGATGGCGAAATTCGGGCGCATACGCCAGCAAAGTTTTCTTTGCGCCGCAAGGCCTTGCGCGTACGCGTTCCGGCCGATTCTGAGATAATTGATTCTTCGGAGGAGCAATAGCCGCATGTTGCGCGACGACAAAGACGTGGCTCTGGACGAGGTTTTCGAGGCCGGTGCAGTGGTCGTGGATGGCTACCGGCAGGCCGCGGAGCTGTCGGAAAGCGACGACTCGCGCAGCGCCTTCGAGCGGCTTGCGGCGCGCCGGCAGGCGACGCTCGATGACCTCCGCGCGCGGCTTCTCGAGAACGACCAATTGCCGGCCGACCCGGACCCGGAACGCGAGGCCTTGGGCCTTTTCATCGAACGCGTGCGCGCGCTGCTGTCGCCTGAGCCTTCGGCCACGGTGGTCGAGGACCGCAAGGCGGAGGAGCGGAAGCTGAAGCACACCGTCGAAAAAGCGCTGGGGTTCGACCACTCGCCCGACGTGGCGGCCAAGCTGAATGCCCTGTCAGAGGAAGCGGAAGCCGCGCTGGAGGAGCTGGAAAGCCTGGGCGGCGATCAATCCTGAACTTGCCGGGCAGGGGCCTTCTTTTCGGCTACGGAGCGCCCATCGGCCGTCAGCTTGCAGACCAGCCAGTCCGGCTTCAGCGGGTTCGCGAACCACGGCTCGGCCCAGCCGTGGTTGATGCACGCCCGCACCAATTGGGCGCTCACCTTCTGCCCGTGCCGGTCGAAGAGCGGCAGCTTGCCGCCCGGCTGATCGAGCCCGCGCCGCAGCCAGGCGAGCTGGCGGCTGTTCGGTCGGCCGTTGGATCGGCCCTTGCGCTTGGTCTGCTGCATGTCTCAAGGTCCCGCTTGACGACGTTGCGATCCTACGCCAGATCGCGCCGTTCCGCGAGGGCGCGGCTTTGGGTCTTTCTCGGTAATCGAATTGGGAGGTCGCCGGAGCAAATGTCGTACTGCATGGTCTATATCACCGCCGGCAACGAGGACGAGGCGAGAAATCTGGGTCGCAAGCTGGTCGATGCGCGCCTGGCCGCCTGCGCCAACGTCATACCGGCAATGGTGCCGATTTTCCGTTGGGAGGGTGAGATCCAGGAAGACAGCGAAGCCGTCCTCATCGCCAAGACCCGGGCGGACCTGGTTGAGCGAATCGTCGAGGCGATGCGCGAGTGGCACAGCTATGACTGTCCCTGCGTCGTTGCCCTTCCCATTGCCGGCGGCAATCCGGATTTTCTCAGCTGGATCGGTGAGGAGACCGGCGACATTCAGGCAGGCTGATGCGTCTGGCATCGCGGTCGGGGCGCAAGGCAGCCATGCGGGTCCCCATATTGCCGTGCGTGCGGGCCAGCGGGTAAAAAAGGAAGGTCTGAACCGTTCGGAGCCCATTGTTCATGCAGGCGCTCAAGCGGCAGTTGCCTCTGGTTTTCTCCTGCCTGGGGCACGCCTACATGCACATGTTCGCAGCCTTCTACTTCGTCATCGTCCTGGCGTTGGAGAAGGACTGGAGCCTGCCGTATCACGAACTGCTGGAACTCTGGACCCTGGGCGCACTGCTGATCGGCCTCGGGGCGCTGCCCGCCGGCTGGATCGCCGACCGCTGGTCGTCCAGCGGCATGATGTCGGTGTTCTTTATCGGCATGGGGCTCGCGGCCATTGCCTGCGGACTGGTCGACAGCGCGACGGCAATGCTCATCGGGCTGGCCGCCATTGGCCTCTTCGCGGCCGTCTACCATCCGGTCGGCATTGCCTGGCTGGTGCGCAACGCCGAAAGCCGGGGCAAGGCGCTCGGCATCAACGGCGTTTTTGGCAGCATCGGCATTGCCAGCGCCGGTCTGGTCGCCGGCACGCTGATCGAGCTTTTCTCCTGGCGGGCGGCGTTCATGGTGCCGGGCGCGATCTGCCTGGCCACCGGCATCGCACTGGTCGCGTGCCGGGCGCTCGGTCTGGTGGACGACGGCGTGGCACGACTGCGCAAGGAAGCGCCAGCCTCGCGCGGGGATATGGTGCGGGTCTATTTGATTCTGGTGCTCACCATGGCCGTCATGGGCGTGATCTTCCAATCGACCCAGGCGGCGCTGCCCAAGGTCTTCGATATCCGGCTGGCCTCGCTGGTGGGCGGCAGCGCCTTCGGCGTGGGCGCCGTGGTCGCCGGCGTCTACACCGTAGGCGGCATCATGCAGATTGCCGGAGGACACCTTGCCGACCGCTTTCCGCTGAAGCCGATCTATCTGAGCGCGTTCCTTTTCCAGATTCCGATCCTGCTGATCATCGCGGTAGCCTCCGGCGTGCCGCTTGTCGTGGCGGCGGCGCTGACCGTGCTTTTGTCCACCGGCGCCCTGCCGGCGGAGAACATGCTGCTGGCCCGCTACACGCCCGATCGGCATCAGAGCCTCGCCTTCGGCGCCAAGTTCGTTCTCGCATTCGGCACGGCGCCCCTGGCGATCCAGCTGGTTTCCTGGGTCAAGGAGGCGAGCGGCGAATTCACGTGGCTGTTCGCCGGACTGGCGGCCGGGGCGGTGGTGGCGGTGCTTGCCGCGGCGATTTTGCCGGGTGCGTGGCGGCGGCAGGCCGAAACGCCGGCGGAATAAGACCGTCTTCTACGGAATGACTGCCATTCCGCATTCGCTCGTTTCCATATCGCGATTCAAGGATATGAGATGGTGCGCGGGCCTGAGGATGGCCTGCGGCAACTTTATTCAGGAAAACGAGACATGTGGTCCAAACGCGCCGCTTTTGCGGCCGGGCTGCTTTTGACAGCCGCGCTCTTCCTCGCCGGCTGCGGCGAGGAGGAACAGGCCGCCGATATCGCTCCGGATACGGCCATCCAGGCCGCGCGGAATCCGTCTGGCGAAGAGTTCGCCGGAATGAAAGGCAAGGTCGTCAACTGGCAGGGTGAGGTGATAGAGGCCCGGCGCACCTTTGAGGACGACTACGTCGAGGTCGCGACCCTTTTCGTCGATCTCGATGACAGCGTAGAGGGTGCGGACGCGCGCTTCCAAATCTCTGCCGACGACCGTGAGAACTATCAGCCTGGCCAGACCGTGCGCTTCACGGCGAAAATCCGCGAGGTCCAGAAAGAGGACGGCCGTCCAATCCTCGTGCTGCAGCTGCGCGAGATCGAATAGCCCCGCCTATTCAGCGGCCTTCGGCGATTCCTTGGCAGCGCGATCCAGGGCATGAGCGAGGTCGTCGATCAGGTCCTCGGGAGTTTCCAGCCCGATGGACAGTCGGATTACGTTGTCACCCGCGCCGGCTGCTTCGCGTTGCTCGTCGGTGAGCTGGCGGTGGGTCGTCGAGGCTGGATGGAGAATGAGCGAGCGGGTGTCGCCCACGTTGGCGAGGTGGCTGAAGAGGTCGACGTTCTCGACCACCTTCAAACCCATCTCGTAGCCGCCCGTCACCCCGAAGGTGAAGACCGCGCCCTTGCCTCTCGGAAGATATTTTTGCGCGAGGTCGTGGTAGGGACTTGACGGCAATCCGGCGTGGCTGACCCACTCGACCAGGTCATGCGCCTCGAGGAACTCGGCAACCTTCTGCGCGTTCTCGCAGTGGCGCGGGAGGCGCCCCCCCAGCCGCGGAATACCCGGTAGGGTGAGGGAGGCAATCCTCGGGGGCATCGAGGCGCCCAGGTCGCGCAGGCGGTCCGCCGGGGCGGGCGGGGTGGAC
>JAWVYK010000202.1:0-5079 GCA_033722755.1 Rhodovibrionaceae bacterium
CGCTCGCCGCCGATTATGTGGCGCTGCAGGATCTCTTCGGCGTCCTCGAGGTTGCGGTAATGGTACCAAACGCCTTCGGGATAGATCACCATGGTGGGGCCGAGCTCGCAGCGGTCGAGGCAGCCGGAAATATTGATGCGCACGCCCTCGAGCTCGAGCTCCTTGGCGCGGGCCTTCAAATAGTTCCGCAATTGGATGCCGCCGCGCGCCTTGCAGCAGCCTCGAGGGTGCCCGCTTGGCCGCTCGTTGGTGCAGCAGAAAACGTGGCTGCGGTAGAACGGCGGCGGGTCCGCGTGCGACGCCATCTTGGTCTCCGTTTCTACGCCGTTTCCCGGCCGTCTGCGTGATCCGGCTTGCTAATCCGCCCGTCTCAGCGATGCCAACGCGAATCCCTATCGGATTTGTGGTTGAGACAGCCCTTTCGGCCCTCATATAGCAATACGTGCGCGCTGCGGCCAGTCCGCCTGCGCCCTGCGAAGACACACGCGCCGAAGCCCGCCGATCGCGGCCCTTTTCCAGCCTCCGCAACATGGACGAACAGATGTCCGACACATTCCAGACAGCCCGAGACGCCATCCCCCCGGGCGACGGCTACATCGTCGAGGGCGAAAACCGCTTGGCGCAGGAAACCTCCCCTTATCTCCTGCAGCACAAGGACAACCCGGTGGACTGGCGCCCCTGGGGCGAGGAAGCCTTCGCCAAGGCCCGCGAGGAGGGCAAGCCGGTGCTCCTGTCCGTCGGCTACGCGGCCTGCCACTGGTGCCACGTGATGGCGCACGAATCCTTCGAGACCCCTGAAATCGCCGCGCTGATGAACCGGTATTTCGTGAACATCAAGCTGGACCGCGAGGAGCGCCCCGATCTCGACAGTCTTTACCAGCAGGCGCTCGCCCTGCTGGGCGAGCAGGGCGGCTGGCCGCTGACCATGTTCCTGACCCCCGATGGCGAGCCCTTCTGGGGCGGCACCTACTTCCCGCCCGAGCCGCGTTACGGGCGCCCCGGATTCCCGCAGGTCCTGCAAGGCATCGCCCAGGTCTACGCCCAGGAACCGGACAAGATCGGCAAGAACGTCGAAGGGCTGAAGGAAGCGCTGACCAAGCTGTCGAGCCCGCAGGCTGGCGAGCGGATCGACCCGGCCATGATCGGGCAAATCGCCAAACAGCTGGTTCGCGAAGTCGACCCCTTCCACGGCGGCATCGGCCGCGCGCCGAAGTTTCCGCAGCCGCAGATCATGGCGCTGCTCTGGCGGGCCTGGCAGTCGAGCCGGCAGGACCCCTATCGCAAGGCGGTGACCCTCACCCTCACGCGCATGTGCCAGGGCGGCATCTACGACCACCTGGGCGGCGGCTTTGCCCGCTACGCCACCGACGAAGCGTGGCTGGTGCCGCACTTCGAGAAGATGCTCTACGACAACGCGCAAATGCTCGATCTGCTCACGCTGGTCTGGCAGGAGACGCGCGGCCCGCTCTACGAGGCGCGCGCCAAGGAAACCGCCGGCTGGGTACTGCGCGAGATGATCGCCGAGCAAACGCCGGGCGGCGCCGCCACCGGCGCCTTCGCCAGCACCCTCGACGCCGATAGCGAGGGCGAGGAAGGCAAGTTCTACGTCTGGACCGAAACCGAGATCGACGAACTGCTGGGCAAGGACGCAGAGCTTTTCAAACGAACCTACGACGTGCGCCCGCGCGGCAACTGGGAAGGCAAGACCATCCTCAATCGCACGCAGGACCCGGAGCTCAAGGACGCCGAGACCGAGGCCCGGCTGGCGCGTTGCCGCGAGATCCTGTTCCAGGCCCGGGAAGCGCGCGTGCATCCGGGCTGGGACGACAAGGTGCTGGCCGACTGGAACGGGTTGATGATCGGCGCCCTCGCCCGGGGCGCGGCGGCGTTCGGCGAGTCTGCGTGGCTTGACGCGGCCGAACGCGCATTCGCCTTCGTTGTCGAGCACATGCAGGAAGACGGACGGCTGAAGCACGCCTGGCGCCACGGCCACCTGAAGCACGCCGGCATGCTGGAAGACTATGCGCAGATGGCCGACGCCGCCCTGGCGCTGTTCGAGGCCACCGGCGAGCGCGGCTATCTGGAGCGCGCGCGGGGCTGGACCGAGGTCGCAGACCGCCACTTCTGGCACAGCGAAGGCGGCGGTTATTTCCTCACCGCCGACGATGCCACCGACCTGATCCTGCGGGCAAAAAACGCGTACGACAGCGCCGTGCCCTCCGGCAACGGCACCATGCTGGGCGTGCTTGCGCGGCTTTTCTATCTGACGGGCGAAAGCCACTACTGCGAGCGCGCGGATGCGCTCGTCGAAGCATTCTCCGGCGAGGTTCAGCGCAATTTCTTCCCGCTGGCGACCTGGCTCAACAACCTCGACCTTTTCGCCAATGCGGTTCAGATCGTAATTATCGGAGAGCCGGACGCGGCCGCCACGCACGCGCTGAGCGAAGCGGTCCATACCGCCAGCGTGCCGAACCGCGTGTTGCAGAAAATCGGTCCGGGCGACAGCCTGCCCGAAGGACACCCCGCAGCCGGTAAGACCCAGACGGACGGCACGGCCACCGCCTATGTCTGCCGCGGTCCCAGCTGCTCGCTGCCGATCACCGACGCCCAGGAGCTCAGTCGCTGCCTTCAGGACACCTAGAGAGGGCCGGAGAGTTTCACGTGAAACAGTCGGAGGATGCCGCGCTCGAATTGGACAGCCCGGTGGGCCGGCTCTTCATTGTCGAGCGCGGCGGCGCCATCGTGCGCGTCGACTGGCTTGACGACGGCGCCGGCGAGCTCGGCAGCCACGCCCCCTCGCCTCTGCTGGCGCGGGCGCGCGACCAGCTCATGGCGTATTTTGCCGGAGACCTGCGATCATTCGACGTTCCGCTGGCCCCGGCGGGAACCGAGTTCCAGCAGCGGGTCTGGCAGGCCATGCGCCGCATCCCCTATGGCGAAACGCGCAGCTACGGCGACCTGGCCCGCGCGCTCGGCAGTGCGCCGCGCGCGGTCGGCGGCGCCTGCGGGCGCAATCCGATCGCCGTCATCATCCCCTGCCACCGCGTGCTGGCACGGGGCCGCGGCGCCGCGGCCCTGGGCGGATATTCCGGCACCGGCGGAAGGGAGACGAAACGTCGGCTGCTGGCGCTCGAAGGATCCTGGCAGAGCGAGCTTTTCGGCCCCGGCCGGCCCGCGTGCGACGGGTGACAAGGACCCGCCGCGCGCGATAAGCTCCGCCCAGCTTTCCGGCATATCCGCGATCGCCATGAGGCCGATGACAATCGGCATCGCGCAACCACCTCGTTTTCAATACACAAAGCAACCAGGGAGAAGTTTCCATGCCCGACGTGAACGTTTCCGGCCCCGACGGCGGCTTCAGCGCCTATCTCGCCTTGCCGGCCGAGACGCCGGCGCCCGCCGTGGTCGTCATCCAGGAGATATTCGGCGTCAACGAAGTGATGCGGGAGCTCTGCGATTCCTATGCGCGAGCCGGCTACGTCGCCATCTGCCCCGATCTGTTCTGGCGGATCGAGCCCGGGATCCAGATCACCGACAAGACCGAGGAGGAGTGGCAACAGGCCTTCGACCTCTTCGGCAAGTTCGACGTCGAAAAAGGCGTCGAAGACCTGAAGGCGACGCTGGCGCACGTCCGCGAGCACGAGGCCTGCAACGGCCGTGCCGGTGCCGTGGGCTATTGCCTGGGCGGCAAGATGGCGTTTCTGATGGCCACGCGCAGCGACTCAGACGCCAATGTCTCGTTCTACGGCGTGGGTCTCGACGAGCTTGTGGGCGAGAAGGATAACATCACCAAGCCGACGCTGCTGCACATCGCCTCGGAAGACCAGTTCGTTCCGAAGGACGCGCAGGAGAAGGTCAAATCCGCCTTGTCCGATCACCCGGAGGTGGAAATCTTCGTCTACGAGGGCAACGACCACGCCTTCGCGCGCAAAGGCGGCGAGCACTACGATGAAGCCGCGGCCGAGCTCGCCAACAAGCGCACCATGGACTTCTTCACCCAGCACCTCTCCTGACGAAAGGAATTTCCGACCATGCCAAAGGCCATCCGCATTCACGAACAGGGCGGCTCCGACGTCATGCAGTGGGAGGACGTCGACCTTCCCGACAGGCCGCCGTCCGGCCACGTGCGCCTCGAGCAGTCCCATGTCGGGCTGAACTATATCGACGTCTATCATCGCTCCGGCCTCTACCCGGTGCCGGAGCTGCCGGTCGTCATCGGCCTGGAGGGCGCCGGAACGGTCGCCGCCGTCGCGGACGACGTGAGCGAGCTTAAGCAAGGCGACCGGGTGGCCTATGCCTCGCCGCCTCTGGGCGCCTATGCGGAAGTGCGCGACATGCCGGCCGACCGGCTCGTAAAGCTGCCGGAGGGCATCGACGGAAAGCAGGCCGCCGCGATGATGCTGCAAGGCATGACGGTGCAGTATCTAATTCGCCGCACCTATCGTGTGCAGAAGGGCGAAACGGTGCTGTTCCATGCCGCCGCCGGCGGCGTCGGCCTGATCGCCTGTCAGTGGCTCAAGCACCTGGGCGTTACGGTGATCGGCACGGTGGGTTCGCCGGAAAAGGCCGAGCTCGCCAAGGCGCACGGCTGCACGCACACGATCAACTATCGCGAGGAGAATTTCGCCGAGCGCGTCAGCGAGCTGACGGACGGAAAGGGCGTTCCCGTGGTCTACGACTCCGTCGGCAAGGACACCTGGGAGGGCTCGCTCGACTGCCTGCAGCCCATGGGGATGATGGTCAGCTTCGGCAATTCCTCGGGCGCGATCCCGCCGGTCGATCTCGGCATTCTCTCCGCCAAGGGCTCGCTCTACGTGACCCGGCCGACGCTCATGACCTACACGGCCAAGCGCGACGACCTCGTGGCGAGCGCCAAGGAGCTTTTTGAGGTCGTGCGGTCCGGGGCGGTGCAGATCGAAGCCAATCAGACCTACGCCCTGAAGGACGCCAAACAGGCGCACGACGATCTCGAGGCGCGGAAGACCACGGGGTCCACCGTCTTCGAGGTCTAGGCGTCCGCGGGTGGCCCGGTTACGATTCACCCGGTCACGATTAGCCCAGTCACGATTAGCCCAGTCA
>JAWVYK010000203.1:0-5041 GCA_033722755.1 Rhodovibrionaceae bacterium
CCTGCGCCATATCGGGCCGGCTGTCGTAATAGCCGTTGGCGATCGTATCGCAAATCGTCATCGGACCGGGCAACGTGAACTTGAGGCGGTTGCGCGTTTGCTCCCGGCAAAAGCGCGCGCTTTCGACGTGGACCGGCCGCGGCCGCCGCACGGCCTCCGTGACCATTGGGACCTGGGCATCGTAACGATTGTTGCGGATGCCCATGGTGGTCATGCGCTGCCAGTCGATGCCCTCGATCTCCTCGAGGAAGCCGTGAACGAAGTGCTTTCGGAACTGTTCGCCATCGCTGACGATGTCGATGCCGGCGGCTTCCTGAAAGCGGATCCAGTCGAGCGCGGCCTTCTTCTGGCCCTCCAGCAACGCCTCGCCCTCGAGCCGCCACGGCGCCCAAAGCTTTTCCGGCTCTGCCAGCCAGTCGGGCTTCGGCAGGCTTCCCGCCACTGTTGTCGGTATCACTGGTTCCTCCCCCACTATGGTCTCCTTTTCGGCCGCCGCAGGACCGCTTTTGCGCAGTTTAGCCGTCAGCGCCCGCCGGGCCAAACGGCGCTTTGGCAAGGTTCGGCGCCGCCGCCGGGACTCCGGAAGAATAGCCGGCGGCGCTGTTCTGCCGTAAAGTAGAAAGCGAAGCCGGACATTGGGGGGAGGCCCGAAGATGTCCGAGGAAAATGGCTTTCAGCAGCACTGGCTGGATATCGATCCCGAGCGCATGGAGCGCTACGAGACGATGTTCCAGTGGACCCCGGCGAGCGAGGCGTTTTACGCGCCTGCGAAAATCGGCCAGGATCAGGTGGTGGCCGATTTCGGCTGCGGCCCGGGGCACGCGGCCGTCGAATTCGCCCGGCGCGTCGGACCTTCCGGCCATATCCATGCCATGGATATCAATGCGGAGTTCATCCGCCGGACGCGCGAGAAGGCGGCGCAGCAGGGCCTGTCGGACCGGGTCAGCGCGCATCTCTTGGAACGCGACCGTCTGCCGCTGTCGGATGCCAGCCTGGATCGGATTGTCGCGCGCAACACGCTCATCTACGTGCCCGATCCGGTCGCCACGCTGGCCGAATTCCGGCGAGTCCTGCGCCCGGATGGCATCGCGCACGCCATCGAAGGCGACTGGAGCCTAACCGCCGTAGAGCCGGTGCCGACTGAGGAATGGCGGGCGCTGATCGCGGCGGCAAGCTGGGCTTGGCCCAGACCCGAGATTGGCCGCAGGCTCTATGGCTACGCCCGGCAGGCCGGCTTCGAGGACATCGAGATACAGGTGCTCACCTGGCCCGACACCGAAGGCCGCCTCAGCGGGATGATTCAGACGGTGGCCGAATACGCGAAGGAAAGCGGAAAGATCGAGGCCGCACGCGTCGACGCCATGCTCGAGACGATCCAGCGAGCGATAACCGAAGGCGCCTACCTCGGGCTGTCGCCGCAGTTCCTGGTGACGGCCAGGGCCTGAGCACAGCCTTCGTGCTATCCCATGGCCGAGGAAGGCCGGCCGCCGCGGTGACTGACCCGATCCAGGTAGAGCGTCGCCACCGCAAGCGATATCCAGGCCAGGTTATAGAGGATCCCGCAGAGGATGATCACCTCGCCGGGGATCGGGCCAATGGCCGCCCGATCGAAGAATTCCGCCACGTTGGATACCGGGGCCGGATGGATGATGATCTTGCCGCAATAGGCGATGGTCTGGATCAGCAGGATCCAGACGTAATTGCGCCGTAGCCGTCTGCCGATCGCCCTGAGGAAACTGATGTGGTAGCGCGGTTCCAGATAGTCGCGCGCCAGGGTCTCCGTCCAGTCCTCCTGCGGCGCGTTCTCCGGCGTCAGCATGGGCCCGTAGAAGTTTCGCTCGATCCACCGGGCCCGCGCACGCCAGACATTGAAGTAGCGGTAGCGCCGCGATTCCAGCACCAGGAAAAAGGTGATCAGGATGCCCACGAGAACCAGCGGCACCTCGGACGCACTGGCCGAGGAGTAGGTGATCGACAGGGCAATTCCCAGCGTTACGACCGCCCAGTTCGTGGTGGTGTCCAGTCGCGTGCGCCAGATCGTGCTGCGATAGATTTCGGCACGGTACAGATGGGCCAGCGCCCCCATATCGGCGGAATTGAAGGCCCCGGGCTCCTCCCCGGCCTCGGCCGAGCGCGCAACCACGACAGGTCTCCCAGATCAGTGGGTGTCGATAGGCAAGCATAGCACCGATCGGCCGCCGGCGGCATGGCGATGCACAGGCGGCGTCAGTCCGGCAGTCCGGCTTGGCGCAAGCCTTCCTCGATGCGGGAGAGCACCGACGGGTCCCTGTAGGACAGGCCATCCATGTAGGCCTCGATCGAGAAGTCGGGCTTCAGCCGCAGAATTTCCGACGCCGCCTGCTTCGCCTTGTCCGTCCGGCCGAGTTCGCCCAGCGTGGAGGCCAGGCCCACGTAGATGGAAAGAGCCTCGATGTCTTCGCCGACGACCGTATCGTAGGTCGCAATAGCCGCCTCTCCCTGCCCCGTCAGGCGGTAGGCCGTGCCCAGCGCCCAGTAGAACCAGGCCGGAGAGAGCGGGCACAGGCGCATCGCCTTCTTGATCAGTTGCAGGGCCCTCTCCGGCCGGCCGCATTTGGTCTGGATCACCGCGGAAATCGCGAGGTTGTCCGCATGATTGGGCGACAGCAGCACGGCCTCTTCCGACATGCTCAGGGCCTCGTCGAATTCGCCCTTCGACAAATGGCACATGGCCAGAAGCGCATGCGCGTCGGCGTTGGAGGCGTCAAGTTCCAGGGCTTTTCTCGCACAGTCCGTGGCCGTTTGAATGGCGGCTTCCCGGCCTGCGGCGACTCCGTAGCCCACGCCAACGTCGTATTCGTTGTGATGGGCCCAGCCGAGCATCACCCAGGCGTGCGCGTAGTCCGGGTCCAGTTCCAGGGCTTTGCGGCATAGCACCTGTGCTTCGCGCTGGCCCACGGCCGTGCCGCACATGTGAACCTCCATGCCGCGACGCACCAGTTCCCAGGCTTCGAGGTTTTTCGTGCCGCTGGACCAGAAATGGGCCATTTCGCCCCACCTGAGGCGCACGTCCAGGGCCACCACGATCTCGCGCGTGATCTCGTCCTGAACGGCGAAGATGTCGTGCACGTCGCGGTCGTAGCGCTCGGCCCAGAGGTGATGCCCGCTGAGCGCGTCGATCAACTGCGCGGTGATCCTCACGCGGCTGGCCGCCTTGCGCACGCTGCCTTCCAGCACGTAGCGCACGCCCTGTTCGCGGCTGACCTGCTTCACGTCGACCGCGCGGCCCTTGTAGATGAAGGTGGAATTGCGGGCGACGACGAGCAGATCGCTGATCTTGGATAGGGCGGTGATGATCTCCTCCGTGATGCCGTCGGAGAAATAGTCCTGCTGCGGGTCGCCGGACATGTTCGTGAAGGGAAGCACCGCAATCGACGGTTTGTCGGGCAGTTGCGGCGGAGCATCCACCGGAATTGGGGTTTCGGCCGTTTCCGGAACAATCCTGTACACATGGACTGGCTCGGCGATGTTTTTGAGCCGCTTTTCGCCCAAGTCCTCGACGGACAGGTCGAGTTTCGAGCGCACATGCCTGTAGACGGCATCGGAAAGACAGATGCCGCCGCGAGGCGCCATTGCCTCCAAACGCGCGGCCACGTTCACGCCGTCGCCATAGATGTCTCTGCCTTCCACGATCACATCGCCGAGGTTGATGCCGATACGCAGCAGGATTGGGCGTCGTTCGTCGGTTTTTGCATTGCGCTCGGCCAATCCTCTCTGGATTTCGACCGCGCACTTTACGGCCTCGACCACGCTGGCGAATTCCGACAGCAGGCCGTCGCCCATGAGTTTGACGATTCGTCCCCTGTGCGCGCGCACGCACGGCGCTATGAGGTCCCTGTGAAGCGCTTTGAGTGCGTCAAAGGTGCCGGTCTCGTCCTCGCCCATCAGGCGGCTGTATTCAGCCACATCGGCGGCGAGAATGGTGGTCAGCCTGCGTTCCATCAAAGCCGTTTCCGGGCTGCTAGCCCTTGTCTCGCGCGGGGCATCGGTTGTTCCGTCCGCAATCCGCCATCCGCAGAGCTTGCGCTCCGCCGCTTGCGCATCGGCGTGAGATCAAAGACCGCGCTCATATGCGTCGTTGCAGATTAGCCCACCGGCAATCCCGTTCAAGTCGGGCAGCCACCCCCTGAAATTCCCGGGCAAGACCATACATGCAGTCCTAGGACCATCATGTACACAGGAGGATATCGTGAAAGTCGACGGAAGCTGCCACTGCGGTCGCGTCACCTATCGGGCGGAAATCGACCCGGAGAAGGTCGGCATGTGCAATTGCACCGACTGTCAGAAACTCTCGGGCACAGCCTTTCAGACACTTGCCCTGGTGCCGCAGGAAAAGCTCGAATTCACCGGTGAACAGCCGAAGACCTACAAGAAGACCGGCGACAGCGGCAACGTGCGCGTGCAGGGATTCTGCGGCCATTGCGGCTCGCCCATATACGCGACCTCCGCCGACGATTCGCCCAAGGTCTATGCCTTGCGGCTTGGTTCTATGAACCAGCGCCAGTCCCTGCAGCCCAAGTTTCAGTTGTGGCATCGTTCGGCGTTTCCTTGGGTGGCCCAGGTCTCGGAAATTCCCGCCAAGGATCAGCAATAGTGCACGCAAGCCGCGCAGCCTAAGACGCTGAATCAAAAATCGGGCGGCACTTGATGCGTGCCGAAATCTGTGTCGCTGAATATTCTTTTTTATTAGAATAACATCATTGCTATCGCCCGACCGGGGGGAGGACGAAGGATGCAAAGACGCAAAGCCCTTATGCTGATCGGGGCGGTGCCGGTGGCGTTGCTTAGTGCCTGTGCCTACGGGCCGGGTAACGGACCGCCGGCGCACGCACCCGCCTGGGGACGCCGGCGCAAGATGGTGTGGGACCCGGCGCTCGGCGTTCATACCGTCGTCGGCATGCCAGGCGTCTACTATTCGGCGCCGTACTATTACCGGCTCTACAAGGGCACCTGGCACCTCAGCAAGGACCTGGATCGCTGGGAACCCGCCCACAAGCGCGGC
>JAWVYK010000204.1:0-5001 GCA_033722755.1 Rhodovibrionaceae bacterium
ATCATGGCGCAGGTCAGGCTGTCGCAGACCCGTACGGTGACCTCGGGCGGCGCATCTTCGTCGTCGAGCACGATGTCGAAGTGGGCGTAGAAGCTGGCGACCTCGTAAACCTCCGCCATCGGCAGGGAGAGTTCCGAGGCCAGGGCATGCAAGTGGCCTGCCGACAGGCAGCCATAGGTGTCCTGGATCAGATGCAGGAACTCGATCAGCAGGTCGCGTTGGCGCGGGCGCTCGCCCAAAAGCTCGCGGACTTCCACCTCGGCCTGCGCGTCCAGCACGCGCCCTTTGGGATAGACCGGCGCCTTGCGACGGCCGGAGCCGGGATGGATCATCCGTTCGAACGGACGGTCGGGGTTCACATTGCCGTCAGCCATGCTCTCGGCGTCCTTTCTAACTTCCCGTACGTGGGAACGGCACGGCCGTTTCGCTAGCTGGCCGTCCCGTTACCATAAAGGCTGTCCATGTCGACCACCTCGAGCCCGATGCGCTCGCCGTCGATCAACAGCTTGCCGGCGTTCTCGAAGTTGACCGTAATTCTGTGGCCAACGACGGACTGGACCTGTCCAATTCCCCAGTCGGGTTCGTCGGGGTGCCTGACGAACGCGCCCGGAACCAGCTCCTTCTCCGCCATGAACTGCCTTCTCGCCTATTCGACGCGGCGGAGTGTAATGGCTTTGCCGCGGTTTCGGAAAGACTGGAAACGACACGCAAGCACATCGCCGCGACATGCCGGGGCAGGGCGCCCGGCGCCATAGTGGCGCCCGGTGGGCTACGGCGCTTGCGAGCCGCGGCCAAGCGTCGCAGACTGCTCGCATGGCGGCAAAAGGGGACCCGCTTGTGGGGCAGGGGCCGGGAAATATGCCAACAAACGCGACCGTCGCGGAGCTTCTCGTCTCGCGCCTATGCCACGATCTTGCCGGTCCAATGGGCGCGGTTGGCAACGGATTGGAGCTTATTTGCGAGGAGGCGGCCGAGGACGTCTCCGGTGCCGCGGAACTGGCGGCGCGCTCCAGCACCCAGGCGGTCAATTTGCTGCAATTCTACCGCGCCGCCTATGGCCGTACGGGCGGTGCGGCACTCTCGGACCCCTCGCAGCTCCGCCGCCTTGCCCACGGCGTGTTCGACAACACCCGCATCAAGCTGTTTTGGCCGGAGCGCCTGGCGGAGGAGATGCCGGCGGCGCAGGCGAAATTGTTGCTGAATCTGCTCACGGTGGCAGCCGAGGCGTTGCCGCGCGGAGGCGATATATCGCTGTCCGCCGGCGAAGCTCGCCGCGGCGGGGGAGCCGGGCTCCTGCAAGCCAGCGCGGAAGGGCAGGGGGCCGCACTCAAAGAGGATCTCCGCGCCGCCCTGACCGGCGAGTTGCCAGAGGAAAGCCTGACACCGCGCAATGTCCACGGCGCCTATGCGCGCGAACTTGCCTGGCGCTTGGGCCTGGCGCTGCGCGTGGAAAGCGCGGCGGACCGGGTCGTTGTCGCGGCGGTGGCAGCCGACCCGCCCGCGTCTTGAGCCAGTCTGCGCCGACCGTCGGCGCCTCGGGCAGCCCTGTGGCATGCGGCCGCGCCCCATTCGGAACGAATCCCCGCAAAGAATTTGCCAAAGCCCGTTCTCGACCCATTGCAAATGAGAATGATTTGCATTATTAGTCCAAGGAAAGGGCGCACGGTTTGGCCGGGCACAGGCTCCGGCAGGCGCGGATAGAGCCCTTCCGATCACAATTCCACGGTACCTGGAGGACGACATCCGAATGACGAGCAAAATTCACGCGCTTGCCTGCGCGGTTTTCGCCGCCGCCATGACGGCCGGCACTGTCCACAGCGCAAGCGCGCAGGAGCTGAACATCTATTCCTCGCGTCACTATCAGACAGACGAGCGGCTCTACAGCGACTTCGAGGAAAAGACCGGCATCACGATCAACCGGATCGAAGGCAACGGGGACGTCCTGATCGAGCGCATTGCCAGCGAGGGCGTGAACACCCCGGCCGACCTGCTGATCACCGTCGATGCGGGGCGCCTGTGGCGCGCCGACCAGGCGGGCCTGTTCCAGCTGGTGGAGTCGGCCGTTCTGAAAGAGCGCGTGCCCGCCAATCTGCGCCATCCGGACGGCCACTGGTTCGGCTTTTCGACGCGCACACGGGTCATCTACTACAACAAGGAGATGATCGACCCCTCGAAGCTGAAGCGCTACGAAGACCTGGCCAACGACCGTTACGACGACCTAGTGTGCATCCGCTCCAGCTCGAATATCTACAACCTCTCGCTCATGTCCTCGATCATCGCGGCCAATGGCGAGGAGGCCGCGGAGGAATGGGCCTCGGGCGTCGTGGACAACTTCGCGCGCAAGCCGCAGGGCGGCGACACCGACCAGATCCGCGCGGTGGCCGCCGGCGAATGCGGCGTGGCGGTGGGCAACACCTACTACTACGCCCGCCTCGTGGCCTCCGACGATGCCGAGGATCGGGCGGTCGCCGAAAAGGTGGGTATCGTCTTCCCGAACCAGGGTGGACGCGGCACCCACGTGAATATCTCCGGTGCGGGCGTGCTCAAGCATGCAAAGAACCCGCAGCACGCGATCAAGTTCCTCGAATACCTGACGAGCGAATCCGCGCAGCGCTACTTCGCCGACGGCAACAACGAATACCCCGTCGTCGAGGGCGTGGCCGCCAACTCGGTCGTCAAGTCCCTGGGCGAGTTCGAGTCGGATGACTTGAACGTCGCGGTCTACGGTGAAAACCAGCCTTTGGCGCAAAAGATCTTCGACCGCGCCGGCTGGCAGTAACCGGGATCGATCTCTCCAAGACTGTAGCCCCCGCCGGCAGTTCCGGCGGGGGCATTTTTTTGGCATCCATCGGGTGCGCGCTGGACGCAGGAAAGCGTCCGGGCCCTGCGGTCCCAAAAGCCTCAGCGCGGGCCGCCGGGGCGCGAGCGGGCTATGGCGCGGCTCAGCACGATGACCGGCAGAACGCCCACCGCGACGATGGCCAGCGCGGGCGCCGAGGCCTCGGCCAGGCGTTCGTCGGCCGCCAGGTTGTGGGCCTGCACCGCCAGGGTGTCGAAGTTGAAGGGCCGCATGATGAGCGTCGCCGGCAATTCCTTCATCACGTCCACGAAGACCACCAGCGCGGCCGTCAGCAGGCTGCCCCACATCAGCGGCGCGTGCACCTTGGTCAGCGTGCCGACCGGGCCTTCGCCCAGATTGCGTGCGGCGTCGTCCATGGATGGCTTCACCTTGCCCAGGCTGGCCTCGACCGTGTTCAGCGAGACGGCGAGGAAGCGTACGAGATAGGCATAAATCAGCGCCACGATGGTGCCCGTGAAGATCAGTCCGGTTGAGACGCCGAGCGCCGCGCGCGCCCAGGAATCCAGCGCGTTGTCGAACAGCGCCATGGGGATCAGCACGCCCACGGCGATCACCGAGCCCGGCACCGCATAGCCCAGGCCGGCCGCGCGGTTCGCGGTGGCGATCGCGCGGTGTGGATTGAGTCGCAGTCCGTAAGCCATCATGAGCGCCAGCGTCACCGCCAGGGCGGAGGTGATCGCCGCCAGCGTGAAGGAGTTCAGCGCCAAATCCATGAAGCGTCCCGTGAAAGGCGAGACGTCGAGGTCCAGAGACATATGCAGCAGGATGGCCGCCGGCAGGACGAAGCCGAGCGCCACCGGCAGAGTGCACGCCGCGATCACCCCGGCGGCGCGCCATCCCCGCAGCGGATAGTCGGGCAGGCGCTGGTATTTCGTCGTTGTGTTGTAGAAGCGCGCACGGCCGCGACTCAGCCTTTCGATAAGCAGCACGAAGGCCACGAAGCCCAGCAGGACCGCCGAAAGCTGTGCGGCGGCCACACGGTCGCCCATGGAAAACCAGGCCTTGTAGATGCCGGTGGTGAAGGTCTGCACCGAGAAGTAGGAGACGGTGCCGAAATCGGCCAGCGTCTCCATCAGCGCCAGGGCCACGCCGGCTGCGATCCCCGGCCGGGCCAGCGGCAGGGCGACGCGCAGGAAGCTGCCCCACGCCCCGCAGCCGAGGGTTCGGCTGACCTCCAGCGCGCAGATCGACTGCTCCATGAAGGTGGCCCGAGACAGCAGATAGACGTAGGGATAGAGCACCAGGCTCAGCATCGCGATGGCGCCGCCCAGCGAACGGATTTCCGGGAACCAGTAGGCGCGCGGCCCCCAACCGGTCACCTCACGCAGCAGACTTTGCACCGGGCCGGTGAACTGCAGGAAATCCGTGTAGGTATAGGCCATCACGTAGGCCGGAACGGCCAGCGGCAGGATCAGTGCCCACTCCAGCAGGCGGCGGCCGGGAAAGCTGCACATGGTCACCAGCCACGCCGTTCCAGTGCCGATCACCAGCACGCCAAGGCCGACGCCGAGCACCAGCCAGAAGGTGTTGGCGACGTAATTCGGCAGCACGGTCTCGGCCAGATGGCCCCATGCGCCCTCGCTCGGGACGAAAACGTTGAACAGCACGCTGGCCACGGGCAGAGCGAAGAGCACGGCAACCAGGCAGGACATGAAGCCCAGCGTCCCGATACGTCCGTGGCGGCGGCCCAGCCGTCCGTAGCGCCCCGCAATGTCGCCGCGCCCGGGCGGCTCGCCGGGGAGCTCCGGCCCGGCCCCGATGCCGCGCGGCGGCGCCAGCGCTTCGGTGTCCGAAGCGCTCTGCGCCTGCGAGGCGTCGTCCAGAGTGGTGTCGCTGCTGCTCATCGACGATTTCGCTTGCCGGCGGGCCTTCCGCCGTCACGCGCGCCCTCGCTGACCCGGGTTCTCCAAGCGCGAAGGCGCGCTTTGTTGTCACTGAGTGGCTAAAGTAGGCAGGCAAACCGCGTTTGAGAAGCATTCTCACTCACGCGGCGAAAAATCGCACTTGGCCGCAGAAACCGTCCAGACCGATGCGGCAAGCTCGAAAGGCCGCATATCCCGCGGATTCCGGCCAATTTCCGTGTGGTCCGAAGACCGCTTGTCGGAGGCGGCAGCGCCGTCTGCCGGGGGAGTCTAGCCGGC
>JAWVYK010000205.1:0-4992 GCA_033722755.1 Rhodovibrionaceae bacterium
GCTTATCGCGGCTCCCGGCCGACCAATCGCCGCCCTTGCTCGGCACCTTCCTGCTCATGCAGCTCAACGGCCGGCGTGGGCGCTCGGCTGCCTGCCACATAAGCGGGTCAGGCGAGATCTATGCAAGCGCTCAGGGCCTTCGAACGAAGAGGCCCGGCGTTGCCTGTCTGTGCTGCGGGGTTGTCCTCTGCGGGCCTGTGCCCATGGTTCTCGCCGTCCGGCAAACCGCGGTTTATACTCAAGAGCCCTCGACCTCCTGCGGAAGGCGATCCGACCGTGTTGAATCCGACGTCCATTATCGCCGGGCATCTCGGCGACTATCTGGCTGAGCTCTACCTGCAGTACTTTTCCAATCGACGGCCGGAATACGCTTCCTATGTGGGCGGGGCCGCGCGGCTCGTCCTGGAACGCCTCGGCAACTCCAACGCCCTCTACCACGACGTTGAACACACCATGATGGTCACGCTGGTTGGCCAGCAGATCATCCGCGGCCGTCTGCTCTCGGAGGCGCTCACTCCCGAGGACTGGCTACACTACACCTGCGCACTCCTGGTTCACGATATCGGCTATGTGCGCGGTGCCTGCAAAGACGATGGCGCAACGGACGTCGTTATCGATGAGAATGGTGGCCGACTGACGCCGCCGCGCGGCGCCTCGGACGCCTTTCTTGCCCCCTACCACGTGGAGCGCGGAAAGATCTACGCCCGCGAGCGCTTCAAGGAGTCGAGCTATATCGATGAAGAGCGCATTGCCCATTCCATCGAACTGACCCGTTTTCCGGTTCCCAACGAGAATGACTACCAGGACTGTGAATCCGAGGCCGCGCTCGTCCGCGCCGCCGATCTTATAGGCCAGCTTGCCGATCCCTTTTACCACCGCAAGGTCAACGCGCTCTACTACGAGTTTACCGAGACCGGGGTCGCCGATGACCTGGGCTACAGCAGTCCGGCCGATCTCCTCGACAAGTACCCGGAATTTTTCTGGAGCTGCGTGCAGCCCTATATCGAGCCCGCGCTCAGGTATCTTGAGCTCACCTCTGAAGGCAAGCAATGGATCGCCAACCTCTACAACAACGTCTTTCAGGTCGAACGCAGGACTGGCCGCATCGGACCCTTTCCAGGCGAATAGCCCCGGTGGGCCCGCGCTGCGCGCGACCGCACAGCGGGAATAAGACCGTCGGAGCACCTGACTTCGACACCCGTGAACGGCAGCGCAATGCGGAAACGCAATGAGGGCGTCGATCCTGTGCTACGGCCGGCAATAGTCGGGCAGGGGGAAGCGTTCAATCGCCTGGTCGGTCTCCAGGCCCGCATATCGCCCGCCGGAAAAACGCGGGCAGTCCCGGCCGAGCCCGGCACGGATCAGCGCCGCGGCGACGTCGGTCCCTGCAAGGAAACAGGTCGCGACAAAACGGTCGTAGGTCTGCTCACCGGTAAGCTCGCAGCGTAGCGTCTCGCCGGCGACAAGATCCTGCATAAAGCGCTTGGCCGCTTGCCCGCCGTCCTCTCCCAGCTCGGGTGCGTGCAGGCCCTGCAGGCGGATCGGCACGCCGACGATCTCGAGGGTGTCGCCGTCGCGCACATGGCTGACCGGTCCGCTCAGAACGCCGTCCGCCAACGCCGGGGTGAGGCTCAGGGATACGGCGAACAGACCAATGGCCAGGCACCGGCGCAGGCCGGCATGAAAGCGCCAAAACATGGCCCAGCTCTAGCATCTCGGCCGTCTCTGGCGGAAGTGGGCAGCGCCAAGCCAGTGGATGGGCGTATCGAAGATCGCGGGTTAACGCTTTCTTAAGCCTTTTAGACCCACATGCTCTCAGGTCCTCCAGCAAACGGGAGGCCGCAAGACTGAAGCCGAATCCAGGGAGCGCCGGCTTGCCCACCGTACTGCGCGAGGACTACGAAACGGCCAGACGTCTACTCGTGTCACCTGTGTATCTCTCCGCGGGCGAGCGCGTGCTGCTCAACCTCGTCGAGAGCAGCTATCTGAGCGGCGAGGCGTTGACTGATGCCGATCTTTTTTGGGCCCGCGCCATCGCGGCTCGGCTCGATCGCGGGTCATTGTGTCCTCACGACTAAATGCAATAATGCATGAAGATATGCAAGTGAACTCATCGTGCGGGCGGTCCAGCGATCAGCGCTCATCGAGGCTTGGCACTGGGTCATCAGTGTTTTTTGCGAAACGAACCCAATGATGTCGTTGATTTCGTTAAAAAGCCAGAAACGAAACAGACGGTGACGGCCACGATCAGGCCACCGTCGCGCGTCCTTTGCACAAGGCGACGCACGGTGTATCTAGGCCGCTGATTCGAAATCGGCGAAAGATAGGGTCCATCGCGATGACGACTGTGCTTGTCACCGGCGGCGCCGGCTACGTCGGCAGCCACGCCTGCAAGGCGCTTGCCGCAGCGGGATATGTACCGGTCACCTACGACACCCTGGAGGAAGGTTACCGCTGGGCGGTGCAATGGGGCCCGCTGGAAGAAGGCGACGTGGCCGATGCCGCGCGCCTCGACGAGGTTTTCGCCCGGCACCGGCCGGAAGCGGTGCTTCACTTCGCCGGTTATATCGCCGCCGGTGAATCGGTCGAGGCGCCGCTCAAGTACTTCCGCAACAATGTCGCCGGCACGCTCAACCTGCTGGAGGCCATGCGCCGGGCCGAGGTCGGGCGCATCGTCTTTTCCTCCACCGCGGCGGTTTACGGCGAGCCGCAGAGCCCGCTCCTGAGCGAGGATCACCCCTTGCGGCCGGTCAATCCTTACGGCCAGTCAAAGTTGATGGCCGAAGCCATGCTGCGCGATGCCGCGCGGGCCCACGGCATGAAGGTGGCGGCGCTGCGCTACTTCAACGCCGCCGGCGCCGACCCGCAGGCGCGCATCGGCGAGGCGCACGAGCCGGAAACCCACCTCATTCCGCTTGTCCTGGACGCCGCCGCGGGCCGCCGGGGCGACATCCGCATCTTCGGCGACGATTACGACACCCCCGACGGCACCGGAATTCGCGACTACATCCATGTCGACGACCTTGCCGAGGCGCACGTTCTGGCTCTGCAGGCGCTGGACGGCGCGACGGAGCCCTTGAGCCTCAATCTTGGAAACGGGACGGGCTTTTCGGTCCTCGAGGTTGTCGATGTCGCGCGCCGGGTGACGGGCCGCGAAATTCCGGCCGTGGTCGCCCCGCGGCGGTCGGGCGACCCGGCCCGTCTGGTCGCGGACTGCACGGCCGCCAAACGGCTGCTGGACTGGCGGCAGAAGCGCGGCGAACTGGAAACCATCGTCGCCGACGCCTGGCGCTGGCACGTCCGGCACTTCGGCGACGGCGTCTAGGGGGTGTGATCGCAGGCGCCGGACCGGCGATAAACGCCTTCGCCGGAAACTACGACATGCGTCTGCCGGGCACTGGCGCCGGTTACATCAAAATTCCAGGGATCGTGCCGGCGGCAGCATTGCTGCGAATGCAAAGCGAACGGCGGATCGCTGCGCCTTACTTTTCGACTCCGCGACCGTCGACAAGCCATACATCGCAGAGCGGCGAGATGAAGGTCGAATGGTCGATATGCGGGTAAAGCCTGCCCGTGAAATCCTCGATCGCCCTGGTATCGCGCAAACGCATCGCCGCATCGGCGTCGTCGACAACCGTGATGTGATAATGATGCAGCGGGTTCTCGCGGCTCTCCAGCCAGAGCGAGAGTTGCACTTGCGGCACCTCCTCGTTGAAATAGGCGACCAGGTCTTCGGCCGCGCGCTTTCCCTCCTCGATGTCGCCGTCGGCCTTGAAGAAGTAGTCGTTGACCACCGTAACCGTCATCCGTCCCTCCTGTCTTTATGGCGCGCGCAGGCTACGCGGTCGCCGGTTCGCCCTTTCCGCTTTCGACGAACTTTCTCAGGCTATCGTGAATAAAGAATCGCCACACATCGGTGCAGACGTCGGCACATTCGAGCGGACGCAGTCCGTGGTGTGTGAAGGTCAGCTTGGACCGTCCCTCGCCCTCGGATTGGATGTCGAAGCTGATGCGGGTGCCGATCCAGTCATCCGGTTCGCTCGAGACTCCGGGCGGATGCCTGGCGTCTATGCATGTCCAGACGACGCGTTCCGACGGTTTCAACTCGTCGACCCGCATCCGCGCATGGAAACCGGCTGACGGGAAGCGCATAAGCGCTTCCGATCCTTCCCGGTCGTCGAAGGTCGTGAACTGCGTCCACCAGCCCGATATGCCTTCACAAGTCGCCACCGCGCGGTAGACGGTCCCGGCGTCTGCCTCGAGATCGATGGTTGTGCGATAATCGTTTTCCGACATGACATTCTCACCAAGCCGCCGTATATTTTAGTAACGACTATAATATCAGGGTTTGCGATGTTGGACAACCAAGGCGCGCAACGCACGGGCGATGTGTTCCACGCTATTGCGGACGCCAATCGCCGCAGGATCCTGGATCTGCTGGCGACGCAGGAACGTTCCGTCCAGGAACTCGTGCCGCATCTCGACGTCACGTTCGGCGCAGTGTCCCAGCATCTGAAGGTGCTGTTCGATAGCGGTCTCGTCAGCCGGCGGAAGGATGGGCGCAAGCGTTACTATCGCGTCGAAGCCGAGGGATTGCGCGAGGTACACGAGTGGACGGAACGCTACCGGGCGAATTGGGAGGAACGGCTCGATGCGCTCGGCCGTCACCTGGACCAGGACCGGTAAGGTGCCATGGAATTCGAGATCGAACTGGAACGCCGCTTTCCGCATCCCATCGAACGCGTTTGGCGGGCTCTTACGACCAAGCAATCCCTTGCGGCATGGCTTATGGAAACGGATTTCGAAGCGGTAAAGGGTCGGGCCTTTACGATGTGGTGTCAGAACGAAAACGGCGGCGTCGATACCTATCATTGCCGCGTCGAGGAGTTGAAGCCGCCGCATCGGATGGTCTGGTCGTGGGTATTGGCCGGGCGCGAACGCGACGGACAAACGCGCGTCGAGTTCCGGCTTCGCGAGCAGGATGGGGTAACC
>JAWVYK010000206.1:0-4898 GCA_033722755.1 Rhodovibrionaceae bacterium
GACCGGACACCTCCTGGGCGCCGCCGGCGCGGTCGAAGCGATCTTCTCGCTGCTTGCGATCCGCGACAGCGTCGCACCGCCGACCATCAATCTCGACGATCCGTCGGTCGAGACCGACATCGATCTGGTGCCGCACGAGGCCAAGGAGCGGCCGGTCAACGTGGCGTTGTCAAATTCCTTCGGTTTCGGCGGCACGAACGCCAGCCTGGTGCTGGGCGCGTACTCCTAGAAGGCCAGATCTTGATGAAGCGCTTTCTCGCCATCGTCGCGGTTCTGGTGGCGGTGGCCGCGTTGGCTGGAGGCGCCGCAGTCTATTGGGCCTGGGAACGCTTCAACGCCGAAGGGCCGCTTTCCGCCGAGACCAATGTGATCATTCCGGAGGGCGCCGGCCTTATCGGCATAGCGGAGAAGCTGGAAGCCGAAGGGGTGATCGAGGACCCGCTGATCTTCACCCTCGGCGCCCGCGCGCTGGAGGCGGACCGGGCGCTCAAGGCCGGCGAGTTCGCTTTCCCCGCCGCGGTGAGCGCGCGCGGCGCGGTGGAGATTCTGATGCGCGGGGAGCGCGTGGTGCGCCGCGTCACCGTGCCCGAAGGCCTGACGTCGCCGGAGATTGTAGCCCTGCTGCACGCCGTTGACGGCCTGAAGGGCGAACTGCCGCAAGAACCGCCGCCGGAGGGCAGCCTGCTGCCGGAGACCTATCACTTCCATTACGGCGACCGGCGCCTGGACGTGCTGGATCGCATGCGAGATTCCATGCAGGAAACACTGTCCGAGCTTTGGCCCGAACGCGCGCAGGGCCTGCCGATCAAGAGTCCCGAGGAGGCGGTGATACTGGCCTCCATCGTCGAGAAGGAAACGGGGGTGGCCGGCGAGCGCCCGCTGGTGGCCAGTGTCTTCATCAATCGCCTGGACAAAGGCATGCGCCTGCAATCGGATCCGACGGTCGCCTACGCGCTGACGCAGGCCAATGGTGCGATGGACCGCGCACTGACCCGCCAGGACTGGAAGTTCGATCATCCCTACAACACTTACGTTCACGCCGGTCTGCCGCCGGGACCGATCGCCAACCCCGGGCGCGCGGCGTTGCAGGCGGTCCTGAACCCGGCGGAAAGCGACTACCTCTACTTCGTTGCCGACGGCAGCGGCGGCCACGCCTTCGCGAAGACGCTGGCGCAGCACAACCGCAACGTCGCAAAGTGGAAGAAGTTCAAGCGCCAGCAGACGCAATAGGCGCCGCTTTCGGCCGGTAGCGGCCTCATACCTTTCTGGGCATCCGCGCCAGCAGCCGATCCGTCCAGCCGGGCGGCAGCGCGTTCAAAATCCACACGCCGCATACCAGAGGCCAGGGGAACGAAATCCGCGCACGGTTGCGCGCAAGACCCCTGCGGACGATTTGCGCGGCTTTCTCGGCGTCCATCAGGAAGGGCATGGGAAAGGCGTTGCCCTCGGTCATGCGGCTCCGCACGTAGCCGGGGCAGATCACGCTGACCCCGACGCCGTCTGCCGCAAGGTCGCCGCGCATCCCTTCGGCCCAGACGCGCACGCAGGCCTTCGATGCGCAATAGGCGGGCGCGCCGGGGAAGCCGCGGAAGGCGGCCAGCGACGACATCACGGCGACCTGGCCGCGCCGGCGCACGCGCATGCGCCCGATCGACGGGGCCAGCGTATTGATGACGCCGTCGACATTGACGTCGAGGATGTGCCGGCGCTGCTCGTCCGATTCTCCCTCGCCGCCGGTGCCGCCCGACACGCCGGCGTTGGCAATCGCGAGATCGAGCGGCGCCGCATCATCGACCTCGTGCACCCAGTCTCTCATCGCGTCGCGCTCGCGCACGTCGAGGCAGGCGGTGCGCACGTCCGCTCCCAGGTCTCTGCAGGCCTGCGCGGACTGCGCCAGCCGCGCCGCGACGCGGCCCCTGAGAGCCAGGCTCACGCCCTCGGACGCGTAGGCGCGGGCCAACGCCGCGCCGATCCCGCTCGATCCGCCCGAAATGAGGATCGATGTCGGCTTGCGATTGTCGGGCACTTGGTCCTCCTTGCTTTGGAGCGGGTGCAGCAATCGGGTCGCGTGCTTCGCCCGGTCCCGGACGGGGCAGGGCCTCTCAGAGTTTACCGCGACACGCCTTGGCTTGAAGCGGCCGGCGAGTCTATAAAGGCGCCGCGCATCCCGACATTGGTTTTCAAGCGCCACAGAGTCACCCGCACCCAAGTCCCACAGCGAGCACGCCGGTGAAAACCCAGTCCAGACCCATTGCCAGCATGACCGGTTTCGCCCGCCGCGAGGGCACCGACGGTGCGGCATCCTGGACGTGGGAATTGAAGACCGTCAACGGCAAGGGCCTCGATCTGAGGGTGCGCGTGCCCACCGGAAACGAAGCCATGGAAGCCGCGGCGCGCTCGACGGTGTCGAAGGTGCTCACGCGCGGCAATGTCACGGTGAACCTGTCGATGCGGCGGGGCGAAATGCCGCTGGTGCTGCAAATCAACCATGAGATTCTGGATCAGGTGCTGGCGCTCAGCGGAGAGTTGCAGCAGCGCGGCGCGGCGCCCGCCTCGGCGGATGGACTGCTTGGGCTGCGCGGCGTCGTTGAGACCGTCGAAGAAGAAGAGGACGAGGCGATCCAAGAGGCCCGAGAGGGCCGCATGCTGCGCGACCTCGGCGAAGCGATCCACCAGCTTTTGTCGGTGCGCCATGCCGAGGGCGCGCGTCTGGCGGAGCTGGCCGACGAACAGCTAGAGCGGGTGTCCGAGCTGGTGGGCCAGGCGCGCGCCTGCGCCGGAGCGCAGCCGGAAGTCATCCGCGAGCGACTGCAAAAGCAGATTTCCGAACTGCTGGAAGGCGGCACGATCCCGGAGGAGCGGCTCGCCCAGGAAGTCGCCTTGATGGCCGCGAAGGCCGATGTGCGGGAGGAGCTCGACCGCACGGAGGCTCACGTGGACGCTGCGCGCCACCTGCTGGCCGACGGCGGACCCGTGGGCCGGCGTCTGGATTTCGTCTGCCAGGAGTTCAACAGGGAGGTCAATACGCTCTGCTCGAAAGCTGCGGACATCGAGTTGACGCGCGTCGGCCTGGAGCTGAAAAGCGTGATTGAGCAGCTCAGAGAACAGATTCAAAACATCGAATAAATAATTGAAAAAGAATTTGTTATGCCTGTTACCAAAATCGCACGCCGCGGGTTGATGATGGTGCTTTCCTCGCCCGCCGGGGCCGGCAAGACGACGATATCCCGGGCATTGCTGAAGCGTCACGAGGAAATCAATCTGTCCATTTCCGCGACCACGCGTCCGAAGCGTCCTGCCGAGGAGCACGGCGTCGACTATTACTTCGTCGATCCGAACGAATTCGAGGCCATGGTGAAGGAAGGCGCCTTCCTGGAACACGCGGAGGTGTTCGGCAACCGCTACGGAACGCCGCGCAAGCCTGTTGAAGAGGCCCTGTTGGCGGGCCGGGACGTGCTTTTCGATATCGACTGGCAGGGCACACAGCAGCTTCGCGAGTCGGCCCGCGCGGACCTGGTGAGCGTCTTTATTCTGCCGCCGTCGGTCGGCGCACTGGAGGACCGTCTGCGCCGGCGCGCGCAGGACCCGGAAGACGTGGTGCAGTCCCGCATGGCGAAGGCGGCGGACGAGATGAGCCACTACGCCGAATACGATTACATCGTCGTCAACGACGATATGGACCTGGCGCTTAAGCAGGTGGAAGCGATTCTGATCGCCGAACGGCTGAAGCGCGACCGGCAGGTCGGTCTGGGCGAGTTCGTCCGGCAGCTGCGCGAAGAGGTTTAGTCCGGCCCGCCGCCTACCCCCGCAGCGACCGCGCGGGCAAGGGCGCAGAAGTCTTCGATCTCCAGATTTTCCGCGCGAAGGCTTCCCTCGATGCCGGCAGCAGCGAGGATGGCTTCCGCCCGCCCGCCCGCGCCGGCAAGGGATTTCATCGCCTGGCGCAGCATTTTGCGCCGCTGCCCGAAGGCGGCGGCCGTCACCTGCTCCATGCGGCCGATGTCCGCCGCACAAAGGGGCTGAGCGCGAGGACAAAGCTGAACCACTGTGGAGGCCACCTTGGGCGGCGGCGTGAACGCGGCAGCCGGCAGGTTAAAAAGAGGGCGCACCTGGCAAAGCCACTGCGCCAGGACGCTCAGCCGACCATAAGTCTTGGTGCCGGGCCCGGCCACCAGGCGGTCGGCCACCTCCTTCTGGAACATCAGGGTAAGGCAATCATAACTCTCCGGGCTTGCCGCGATGTCGTGCAGCCACCGAACCAGAAGCCGCGTGGAGATATTGTAGGGCAGGTTCGCGACGATGCGGCGCGGTGCGGGTCCCAGCGAACGCAGGTCGACCTCAAGCGCGTCGCCGGCGACCACGGTGAGCCGGCGCGGGAAATGCTCGCCGAGCTCGGCCAGCGCCTCGAGGCAGCGATCGTCCCGCTCGACGGCAACCAGATTCACCGCGCCTTCCAGCAATAACGCCCGGGTCAGACCACCGGGTCCGGGACCGATCTCGACGACCGTGCCCTCGGTCAAATCGCCTGCGGCGCGGGCGATCCGCCGCGTGAGGTTCAGGTCCAGGAGGAAATGCTGGCCGAGCGGTTTTCGCGCGCCGAGTCCGTGCCGCCGGATCACCTCGCGCAGGGGCGGCAACTCTGCGGCGCCTTTGAATGGTATGTCCGTCTCAGCCATGCTCGCCCACCAGCAGGGCCCGGCGATGCCGGGCGATCAGAGCCGCTTCGTCCAGCGCCGCGATCAGGCTGCTGGCTTCTGCGAGGCCCTTGCCTGCAATGTTGAGCGCGGTGCCGTGATCGGGCGAGGTGCGCACGAACGGCAGCCCAAGCGTCACGTTGACGCCCCGATAGAAATCCAGGGTCTTCAGGGGAATCAGCGCTTGGTCGTGATACATGCACA